>CANEKB010000060.1 GCA_947427985.1 uncultured Candidatus Saccharibacteria bacterium | reverse complement strand
AGTTCTCAAGATTCTACTTAGCCTTACAAAAGTCGAAGCTCAATCCGAAAAACTCACTGACGGTGAAGAGTATGACTCCGAACTTACCCGTATGGCAAATAGTGCCACTGAGAAAGGTGTCAACGAAATTTCCGCCGGGGAAAAGAATCTCGATAAAGAATTCAAAGATAGTGGAACTAAAAAGACTATTGAGCCTAGCTATAATCAAAAGCACAATACCGCCAAACGTGATCGTAAGAAAGAACGCCAAAACAAGAAGAAAGGGAAACAGCGATAAAACACTCCGCCGAAGAAATTGTCTTGGCTTCTGGCGCGAAGGGTTTACTCATCGATGTTCCTGGAACCAGCGTGATGAACACGAAATTCCAATTTCGTGCCGGCATGCGTTATGCTAAAAAGCCCAAAGTATACGAGATCGCTCACATCGTAGAACATCTTGCTTTTGGAGCCAATGCCGAATTTCCAAACGAACAAACTTTTGAGTCCGAGTTCACTAAAAACGGAGCTTACCACAATGCCTGGACTTCCGACTTTTCAGTCTGCTACGAAAGTGAGTGTGCCGACTTTGAATGGGATCGCATCATGCACTTACAGCAGGTCGCTATCGCGCAACCTCGATTTAACGATGCCGAGCTCCAGAGCGAGAAAGGGAACGTCCGTGCCGAGTTGACTGGCTACATGAACGATTATTCGCGTTTGCTTTGGCCGCGCTTACAACAAATGGTTGGTGAAAACGTACCCGACCTACAAGAGCGCATTAAAACAATCAGCAACATTGAGTTAAAAGACATCCGCGAACATTATCGCCGTACCCATACTGCGCATAATTTACGTTTTATCATTGCTGGCAACCTACGCCACCGTCGTCGCCAGATTATTAAAATGCTTAGCGATTGGGATCTGCGCCCCGGTGAGCGTTTTGAAATCCCGAATGATACGCTCCATTCTTCAGCGCCAGTATTGATTCGTCGTAAAGATGCCAGCAATATTACTTTTGCCTTTTCTTGGCTCACCCCCCGTAAACTCGAACCTTCTGAGACTTACGCTATGAATTGTCTCAACCATATCTTAAACGGTACTATGAGTAGCAAGATTCTTGGTCAGGCTCGCAAACACGGCCTTGTCTATGGCATGGGCAGTGATCTCTCAAATGGCTGGCACAACGCCTCTTGGGATTTTGACGGCGAAGTCAACGCCGAAAACTCGATCCCACTATTCGATCTAATCCATAAAGAGCTAAACAATGTACTAAATGGCGACATTTCCGATGAGGACATTGACGCCGCCAAATCCTACGCGACGGGTCGCTACCAAATCGGTGCTCAAACTGTTGGGCAAATCTCCGATTATTACGCTGACGGCTATTTCACGAATGGCACCCTCGAAAAATATGACCGCATGCCCAGCTTAATTCGCGGGATCAAAAAGGAGCTAATCGTCGATCTTGCTCGAGAATTCATCGGTAGCGAACTCGATGCAATGGTCGCAGTTAGTTCTGTCGAAAAAGCCCTTATCACCGAGCTTGCCGAACGGCTAAAATTCTAGGAAGCGTGCTATAATATATAGTATGAAAGTTGGGATTCTTGGCTATGGCAAAGAAGGCCAAAGCGCCGAAAAATATTTCCAAAAGCACGGTGCTAAGGTGCAAGTTTTTGATAAGTTCACTTTGTCGGAAATTCAAGCGCAAGATTTCTCGGATTTCGATTTGATTTTACGGAGCCCCTCAGTACACCCACGCCCTGATTGGACTAGTAGCACCAGATATTTTTTCGATCGCTGCCCATGCCCGATTATCGGTGTGACCGGCACTAAGGGTAAAGGCACAACCTGCTCGCTTATCGCAGCCTTACTAAAAACACTTGGTCAAAGCACCTACTTGGTCGGGAATATTGGCAACCCTGCCATTGATGTGCTCGATGAATTAAAAACCGATGACGTCGTTGTTTATGAAATGAGCAGTTTCCAGCTCTGGGATCTAGAAAAGTCTCCTCAAATCTCCGTCATCCTCCGAATCGACCCAGACCATCTTAATGTTCATGATAGTTTCGAAGACTATGTCCAAGCCAAAGCCAACATTTGCCGATATCAGACTCACAAAGATTGTTGTATTTTTTACAACAATGATTCCGACAGTCGCACTGCCGCGCAATATGGTAATGCCAAAAAGATTGCTTACCCAATCACCGATGACAAAGAATTAGACAAAATACTAGATTCACTAAACATTCCAGGCCAGCACAATCGCGACAACGCCCAAGCCGCTTTGCTCGCCGTTTCGAGCTTTCTTAGGTTAGATCTTCAGGATTTTATTACAAAGTATAAAACACAGATCATAACAACTTTTCATAATTTCCAAGGCTTACCACATCGACTCCAGTTCGTTCGGGAGCTAAACAGCGTTCAATATTATGACGATAACTTTTCCTCGGCCTTTCCGGCCCTCGATGTTGCTTTAGCTGCTTTTCCGGGGCAAACAATCTTCCTTATCGCAGGCGGTCAAGATCGCGGCATGGACCATTCTCCAGCACGCGAACGTATTTTTTCCGCCGCTGGACTCAAGAAAGCCTTTTTAATTGGCGAGACTAGTCGGCATCTATCCAAAAATGTAGATACAGAGCGCTATCAGCTTTGTGACAGCTTACCTGAAGCATTAAATTCTGCTCGACAAGCCGCAGAGATCGAAGCAAAAATGCATCCCAAAACTCCCGTAGTTATCTTAATGTCGCCAGGCGCACCGTCTTTCGATATGTTCAAAAATTTTGCTGACCGTGGAGATCAATTCCAAACCCTCGTAAAGGAGATTTAGTACATGTTTCATTTTAAGAGCTACGAATTTGATTATGACACTACGCTTGCTAAGTTCAACTACGAAGGCGCCGACGGCACCGCATTTACCGAAACCATACAGTTCATTAAAGCCAAACAGGAAACCAACCATGAACTGCTCGACCGCGCGCTTTTTTTAAGTTTTATTCTTATTGGTACTTCGTATTATAAATCTCACCCCACCAAAAGCATCGTGCTAAACACGCCATTAGACAGTTTTCAGGCTAACTTTTTTAACACAGTTTATCAAGAGGGTCTCTCGCAATACGCTTTCGAAAATCATCTTACACGTGATGATTTAGCGCATTTTCAAGCACAGGATAACTATGCCGCGCCAAAAGCCTTACTAGCCACTGATTATGCCGGTATTCTGAGTCTCCAATCTGGCGGCAAGGATTCTTTACTCACAGCCACGCTTTACCAAAAATTAAATCCTCGTTTCCTCTACGTTAGTAGTTCCGAGCATTATCCGCAGATTCTGAATGAACTTGGTGGGGGTCTACAAATCGTCCACCGCAAAATCGACGTTGAGCATTTACGGCAATCTAACGGTTTGAATGGACATGTTCCGATTACTTACATTATTCAAAGTCTTGCTTTAATCCAGGCAATTTTAAATCATGATAGCGCCGTCCTTACCAGTATTGGCCAAGAAGGGAATGAGGCTCACGCTTACATTGACAATCTGCCAGTCAATCACCAATGGTCAAAAACTTGGCCAGCCGAACAGTCCTTCGCCGAATACGTTCATCGCTATATTTCGCCCGATCTCAATGTCGGATCACCTTTGCGTGGCTTTTCAGAACTTAAAATTGCCGAACTTTTCGTGCAACAATGCTGGAAAAAATATGGACTTAAGTTTAGCTCTTGCAATGTGGCTAATTATCGTCAACATTCTGATAATCATCGGTTGGATTGGTGCGGCGAGTGCGCGAAGTGTGCAAACACGTATTTATTATTCGCACCTTTCGTACCAGCCAGTGATCTAGATTCACTTTTTGACAATCATAGTCTCTTCACCAAACCGCAACTAGCTGACACTTTCAAGGGTCTTCTTGGCATTGACGGTTTTATGAAGCCCTTTGAATGTATTGGTGAAATTGACGAACTTCGCCAAGCTTACCATATGAAACAGCCTAGCTATCCTGACCTGCCTTTTCCGGTACCAAAATCCAGCTTTGATTACGAGAAAGTCTCTACAACACAACCTTTTATAAAAACCTTAGACCTGCAATTGAAAGATTAGCTTTTATGCAAGAAAAACTTCGTCGTCGCATCGACTCCCTCCACCAAGATTTTACTGCCGCTTGGCAAAAACTTGATCTAGACCAAAAACAAGCTGAATTAGAAAAACTTGAAGCCGAAACTGCCGATCCAGAAATCTGGCGCAATCCCGATTATGCGCGCGAGCAACACCAAAAACTTGCTCGACTAAATAGCGAGATCGAGCCGTGGCGTCTCCTTAAATTACAGATCGAAGATCTAGGTGAAATTCTTGAGCTTGGCGACAACGATCTTGCTGCTGAACTTGAAGAGCAAATCAAAAATCTGGAAAATGATTTTGCCAAGCTTAAAAAGTTACTCCGCTTCAACGGAAAATACGATTCGTCAAACGCGATTTTGCGCATTACTTCTGGCGTTGGTGGCACTGAAGCCATGGACTGGGCAAGTATGCTCGAACGTATGTACTTGCGCTGGGCTGAGCGTAAAGGTTTTAAGGCCACCTGTATCGAACGTACCGCGGGCGAAGAAGCTGGTATTAAAACCGCCGTCTACGAAATTGAGGGGAATAATGCATATGGTCTACTCAGAAGTGAGCATGGCGTACATCGTTTAGTTAGATTATCACCCTTCAACGCAGACAACCTACGTCAGACCAGCTTTGCGCTTATCGAAATCCTACCAGTCATCGAAGGTAGCGAACAAGTCAAGATCGATGACAAAGACCTCCGCATTGACGTCTACCATTCTGGTGGCCATGGTGGACAAAGCGTTAATACAACTAATTCTGCCGTGAGAATTACGCATCTGCCAACCAATACAGTTGTCGCAATCCAAAACGAACGTTCACAGTTGCAGAACAAAGAAAAGGCTATGGAAATCCTACGTGGTAAACTCGCCCAAATGCAACAAGAACAACAAGCGGAAAGCATCGATAAGCTTCGAGCCGGCGAATCGGCTAAATGGGGACAACAAATTCGCAACTATGTCTTACAGCCTTACAAATTAGTCAAGGACACTCGCACTAAATACGAAAGTACTGAACCAGAAAAAATCCTAGACGGAAATTTGGATGAGTTTATTGATGCTTATCTAGAAGAAAACATTCAGACAGATAATCATGATTAAATCGTAGCTCTTCAATCATTTTATTGAAAAGCTATCCCGCTCGTGGTATTATATTACTATGATATTACTTGATCGTGTGACTAAGACCTATCCTGGCGACGGTGATCCCGTCTTGGATAATGTTTCTTTGCATATCGATCCGCACGAGTTCGTTTTTCTAGTTGGTAAATCCGGCGCTGGCAAATCTACTTTGATTAAAATGATCACAAAAGAAGAAGAACCGGACTCTGGTAAGATAGTGATTGGCGGAATCGATCTCGACTACATAAAACGTCGCCATGTACCACACTACCGTCGTCGTCTTGGTGTGGTTTTTCAGGATTATAAGTTGTTACCAACTCGTACAGTTTTTGAGAACGTTGCTTTTGCTCTAGAAATTGCTGGTGCCAGCAACCGCGAAATCGAGCGCACCGTGCCGAAAGTCCTCGACCTGGTCGGTCTTGAAAGCAAAGCCAATAAATTTCCGACTCATCTTTCTGGCGGCGAACGCCAGCGTGTCAGCATAGCCCGTAGTGTCGCTCGCCAGCCAAAGATTCTAATCGCCGATGAGCCTACCGGCAATCTCGACAAACTAACTAAAACCGAAATTATTGAATTGCTACAAAGGATCAACGATCTGGGTACAACCCTATTAGTAACTACACACGACGAAAGTATTGTTAATAATCTCAGTAAACGCGTTGTCACCCTTAAGGCTGGTAAAATCGTTGATGACCAAAAAGCTAATGGCGTTTATCGTCTCGACAGTGAACCAACGCCAAAAGAAACGCCAGAACCGAAAGCTACCCATACTCCAATCATTCAGCGCATTATCACCATGCGATCACGCAATAATCCTCAATCCAATAGCTATAGTATGCGCGTCGACAATGGCGCACCTCAGCCCAAAAATAACCCCTTCAACGGCGCCGTTCGCAGCACTAAAACTCCACCAAAAGCTAGCACAAACACAAAAGCAAAAACCGAAACCACCAAAACTCCTAAACCCACCAAGTCTGCTAAAGCAACCGTGCCTACAAAAAGATATGATCGAGATTCTGCTAACCAATGGTATACCGCCAGCAAGCCACTCAAAGCCGCTCCCAAGCTAAGTAATCTTAGTCTTGGTCGAACTGTTAAACTCAAGCCTGCTCCAAGTATTAAACAAGTTGTCAAAAAATCTCCTACGCACAATATTAAACCTAAACAAAAACGCGTCGTCTGATAGGGAATTATGTCAAGAAACGATAAGAATAGCTCACTCCGCCAAAAACAAAAGGATAATATTCGCACGCTCGTTGAAAATAGTAGCGTCAGTAAAGTCCGTAGTGCTGGGCGTGTTGTTAAATATGGCGCCGCCAGTTTCAAACGCAACGTCTGGCTCTCAATTGCTGCAACTTTAGTTATGACAATTACTCTCCTAATCCTGCTAATCACTATCGGAGCCAGCCTAGTACTTAGTGCTACTGCTGACGCTATGCGCGAGAAAATCGATATTACACTTTACTTCCGCCCTGGCACCGATATCGAAACCCTAAACGAAATCGCCGAAATTATCAAAGGCGATGACAACATTCGCAGTATCGAAGTTTCTGACTCGGCCAACGAGTTCCAGATCTACCTTGAAGAGAACAAGGACAATGCTGACCTAATGGATGTCTTACAGGATCCTACCATGAGTGAAATCATGCTAAACACGATGCAATCCGTCATGCGCATTAAAGTGTACGATCCCG
>CANEKB010000059.1 GCA_947427985.1 uncultured Candidatus Saccharibacteria bacterium | reverse complement strand
CCCAATCTTTGGTGTTTCAGCTTTATTAATCGTCTTCCAGCTAATTGCAGCTTTTTATCTCATTCGCTTGCGCCGCAGCTTGGCGAAAAAACGTCCTGCGAAAAATCGCGACTAGCTCAGTTTTGCCTTAGGCGATAGGATGTGATAAAATGAAAGTATTATGAGTAAAATAGATGATATTGTAAGCTTATGTAAACGTCGTGGATTTATTTTCCAAGGATCCGATGTCTATGGTGGTATGGCCGGAACTTGGGATTTTGGTCCGCTTGGTGTACTCTTGAAGCGTAATATCATGAATATCTGGTGGAATTATTGGGTAGATCAGCGCGACGATATGTATGGCGTCGATGCTGCCATTATCATGAATCCGCGCACTTGGGAGGCTTCAGGACATGTGGCGACTTTTGCCGACCCATTGATTGAGTGTAAAGAGTGTCACGGTCGTTTTCGCGCGGATAAGCTTGTCGAAGGGGCAACCGAGAGTATTACGACGGATGAATTTCTTGCTGCGAAGGTGAAATGTCCGACTTGTGGTAAGATGAACTGGGATGAAATCAAGAAATTCAACATGATGTTTCAGACGCATGTTGGCCCAGTTGCGGATGATAACAGTATCGCATATCTTCGCCCAGAAACCGCGCAGGGTATCTTTACGAACTTTAAGAATGTTGTCGATACTATTTACCCAAGTCTACCGTTTGGGATTGCTCAACAGGGGAAGGCTTTCCGTAATGAAATTTCGCCACGCGATTTTATCTTGCGCGATCGCGAATGTAGTCAAATGGAAATTGAATACTTTGTTAAACCAGGTGAATGGGAAGAGATCTTTGAGAAACTTCGCGCCGAGCAACACGACTTTCTCGAAAACGTGATAGGATTGCCAGCGGCGATGGTTCACGACTTCGAAGTACCAGCAGAGGATCGTGCGCACTATTCCAAGCGTACGATCGATATTATGTTCGACTATCCAAACGGCCGGGAAGAGTTGATGGGGTTAGCCTATCGTACGGATTTTGATCTCTCGAATATTCAAAAAGCGAGTGGTAAGAGTATGGAATATCGCGATAAAGTAACTGGCGAGAGTTTTGTGCCGCACGTTATTGAGCCGTCGATTGGAGTAGAACGCTTAGTTATGGCCGTACTTAGCGCGGCTTATCGCGAAGAAGACCTTGAAGACGGAGATAAACGCACAGTCCTATCTTTACCAGAGACTCTTGCGCCGTATAAGTTCTGCGTCAGTCCGCTTTTGAAGAATAAGCCAGAATTGGTTACGAAAGCAAAGGAAGTTTACGCATTATTAAAGCAGAAATATACTTTTGTCACTTGGGACGATTCTGGGAATATCGGTAAACGTTATCGTAAGCAAGACGAAATCGGTACCCCGAAATGTGTTGTAGTAGATTTCGATAGTCTCGAGAATGATGATGTGACCGTGCGCGATCGCGATACTACTGAGCAAATTCGCGTTAAGATTAGTGATCTATAAATTATAACGGTAGTTAGAGCGGGTAAGATTAGGAGTTTTTCCCGCTTTTTGTGCTTTCCATTCAAAGATAGAGGTGCTACAATGGAACAATGGAGGCGATTTTACAGGGTTTGAACCCAGCACAAAAGGAAGCGGTCGAGACTCTGGAGGGTCCGGTACTGGTTCTGGCTGGAGCAGGCTCAGGGAAGACGAAAGTCCTCACCCATCGCATCGCTAATCTTATTGCGCATGGCGTGCGCCCAGACCAAATCCTTGCCGTGACTTTTACAAACAAGGCCGCAAAAGAAATGCGCGTGCGCTTATGGAATCTCTTGCAACGACAGCGTGAAGATGCAACCGGTCGACGCGACCTGCTTGAGGCTACGGAAAATGCCGCTCAGGCGATCGGCGAGGCTCCGAACGGCTCGTTTATGCGCTATATGGGGACTTTTCATGGAATTTGTGTACGGATCCTTCATATAGAGTATTTGGCGGCTGGGATTGATCGAAACTTTACAATTTATGACTCCGAAGACCAGCTTACCCTTATTCGTCGTATTATGCGCGAAATGAATGTTGCGAACGATAAGACGTTGACACCAAAAAATGCGCACGGTATGATTAGTCATTACCAAAATCTCGGTATGAGTCCAGCCGATGCTCGCCGTGAAGCCTATTATCCGAACCAGAAACGCGCGGCGGAGATTTATGAACGCTATGAACAAGAAAAGGCCGCTGCCGATGCGCTAGATTTTGACGATCTCTTGACGAAGACGGCTGATATGTTTGAGAAAAATCCAGAAATTCGCGCGAAATGGCAGAAACGCTTCCGCCATATTCTGATTGACGAATATCAGGATACCAACGTCGTTCAGTATAAACTAATCAAAGGTTTGGTTAATGATGAGCGAAACATCTGCGTAGTCGGGGACGACTGGCAGTCGATTTACTCTTGGCGCGGGGCGGATTTTACCAATATCCTGAACTTTGAACGGGATTTCCCGGGTGCAAAAGTTGTGAAATTGGAGCAGAATTATCGTAGCACTGGTAATATTCTCGCCGCTTCGCAAAAAATCATCAATCAAAACAAAACCCGCACCAGCAAGACTCTTTTCACCGAAGCTGGTCAGGGCGACCCAATTACGATTGAGGGTCTTATGGACGAAACTGGCGAGGCAAACTACGTTGCGCGAATGATTACGAAATTCCGAACCGCTCAACAGTATAAGAGCTATAGTGACTTTGCGGTTCTTTATCGTACTAATGCGCAGTCGTATGCTTTCGAGAAGGCCTTTATGACGGCACGTATCCCTTATAAGATCATTGGTGGTGTGCGCTTCTATGACCGGAAAGAAGTGAAGGATGTACTGGCGATTCTAAAACTAATCGTGAACCCGAACGATCGTGTTAGCTTGGAAAGGGTGGTAAAAAATGTTTTATCTGGTGTTGGTCCGGCTTCACTCGAGAAGTTGTTTGGTTATCTAACTGAACACCCAGAAGAAAATTTGGCTCATCTTGATGGTCTACTCGGTACCAGCCTTTTGCCACCGCGCGCGCGTAATAGCATTGCGCGGGTATCGAACTTTCTCAAGGATATGCGTAACGCTGAAGGGGACGACGACGGGGTGCCGGGGTTGGTGCGTGAGATAGCAGAAAACGGACCCGGTACTGTAACAGCGATTCCTGCGGTCGAAATTATCGAGAAAATTGTCAAGTACTTTGATTTTGCAACTCTGCTGCGAAGTGATACTCCAGACGGTGAGGAAAGAATGGGGAACCTTGAGGTGCTCGCCTCGAACGCCAGCGTATATGAAACGCTTGAGGATTTTTTGGCCGATGCGGCGTTGCTTAGCTCGGCCGACGAAAGTGCGGGCGATGATGTAGTCTCGCTAATGACTTTACATGCAGCTAAAGGCCTCGAATTTCCGGTGGTTTTCATGGTGGGGATGGAAGACGGGCTGTTTCCAAGTAGTCGAGCGGATAATTCTGAGGAAGAGCTCGAAGAAGAACGTCGGCTCGCCTATGTTGGTATGACGCGCGCGATGAAAGATCTTTTCTTGACTTTTGCGGGGTCGCGCTATGCCTTTGGCGGGCGGACCTATAATGCGCCTTCGCGTTTCCTCCTGGAACTAGGATATAATCCGTATGGCTCGGGTGCGTTTGGTGAATCTGGTGTTTACGAAGTAGGCATAAGCGAACCCGGAGCAAGCTTTGGTATACTTGGTGGGGATCCGGACGGGGAATTTGGTGGGTCGATATCTAACAGTGCGACTAAAGATGACGCTGATTTCGGTGGGTTTGGTGACGATTTTGACCCATTCCCGGATGATGTACCAGTTTACGAAGGCTAGATTGACTTTTTTACTAATCCGTGCTACAATAAAAAGATGGGGTCTACCCCTAGAATATTACGAAGTTGATAGGTTCTTTCTTGCCAGATTTCGTAGGCGGCGTTATTACTATCGGGCTAGATAGTCGTAATGCTGTCTATGATAAGATGGCAAAAATTCGTCAAAAGGAGAGAACGCAATGTACCGAAGACCTAGTTTAGCTGAAGCTCGCTACACCCTTGGGGACTCCTCTATATGGGAGGAAAAAGGAGTTTTCTGGAGGGAGTTTTCTAGGGACCTCAGAATTTCCTTTCCTACCTCTATTCCGCTTGATCAGGACCATAATCTGGTCTGGCCGAGCCATACGCTGGATAGTCAGACCGAACCGAAGCTTAGCGAATGTCTAAAGTTATATCCCGGTGCAGAAACAGTCATAGTGACCTCTGGCAGCTTTGATGGGCAGAATTTCCATCTAACAACTCCGCGCGACTGTGAGCATGTGATGCTTCGCGTGACGCTGCTTAGCAGTATTATCAGCGCGTACCAAACCTTGGATGGCGAGTTCGCTCAGCGGTATGGTGCGCTCTGGTATTACGCCGATCCGGGCGGCTATGAGCTCGACAAATTCTACAATGCGACCGATTTCTGGATTCTGCCAACTCCAGAGACATTGCGTCCGCTGCTTAATCAGCAGGCTGATAAATTTTCTGAAGACATGCGCGCGGCTGATGAAATTTGGAGTAACTATGCTCGCAATAAGCACGAAATCCGTCACCAGATCGAAGCGGAAATTTCGCCTTTTCTGGAATCTGGAGAATGGGGCTGGTTCCCGCACGAAGACGAGGCTACGCTCTACTATTTGGGGGCCGACGGCGATGGTGAGGTTCTGGAGCTAATGTACACGGATGCGGCCTTATCGAGAATCAGACACCTGGTTCGGGTTGCCAAGAAGCCATAAGATCACCGACCTATCAACCATATACCCCCGGCTTTGGCCGGGGGTAACTTCGAGGAATTTTAAGTTTTAATATAGTTGTGCTATAATATAAAGTAGGAATGATGAAATTGCATTTCCGTTTTCGAGATTTTTGCTGTGCCGCGCTGTTGGCAGTGCTGGGTTTCTTTTTGACGCTTAGCTGCCTGAATGGCTTGATGAGTTTGCAAGGTGACGTTTACGCCGAAGACGAATCTAGCTCGGTTAATTTTGATGATGATGCAGAACATTTTGTAACGATTTACGACCAAGGTTCAATCCGAACTGTAAAAACCGTTCGAGCGACAGTAGCAGAAGTGCTCGAGCGTTCGGATATCGTTTTGGCTGAAACTGATATCGTCAATCCGAGCCTTGAAACGGAGATTACCAGTGATTACAATATTAATATCTATCGCGCGCGCCCGGCTATCGTGATTGATGGGGCATTGCGACGGTACGTTATGACGGCGAGTTTCGACCCGAAGCAAATCGCGATTGAGGCTGGCCTGACGGTTTATGATGGCGACGAAGTAAAACCAGAAGTGAATCGAAACTTTCTTGAAACTGGTGCTGCTTCAACTTACCGAATTGAGCGAAACGGGGGTCGCCAGCTAACAGTTGAAGAGGTTTTGCCGTATACGACCGAGACGCGCTATGATTATACTCGGCCAAAGGGTGAAACTACTCTCGAACAGGCCGGAGAGGATGGCCGTCGAGTTAGTGTTTATCAAATCCAATTTGAAGATAACGTAGAAGTTTCACGCGAACTAATTTCCGAGAACGTCGTGGTTGAACCGGTGCCAGAGATTATCGTAGTCGGCGCAAAGCTTTCAATCCCGCCCGAACGTGAACGGTGTGCGAATTGGGTGCGCGAAGCCGGCGTCGCCGAAGAAAATATCGAAGTGGCGCTAGAACTAATTTATCGCGAATCGAGCTGTCGCGTTGACGCTACGAATGCTTCGTCGGGAGCTTATGGTATTCCGCAATCGTTGCCTGGCAACAAGATGGCTGCCTTTGGTGATGACTGGCAGACTAATCCGATTACGCAGATCCGTTGGATGGAACATTATGTCACGAATCGTTACGGTGGTTGGCATCAGGCAATGAACTGGTGGTGGGAGCATGGATGGTATTAAAGAACAAGAAGTCTCTTGGTCAGCATTGGCTTAAAAACCGTGCAGTCCTCGATGAAATTGCTGATCTAGCGCTTACCTCAGACGTAGACCTTTGCTTAGAGATTGGCCCTGGTCTTGGTACGCTTACTTCTAGCCTACTTAAGCGTTTTGAGAAAGTTATAGCGATTGAATATGATGATGACTTGGCGCGTAAGCTTCCAGGATCCTTTCCTGGTAAAAATCTTGACGTAGTAAACGAGGATATTTTGCAGGCAGAGATTGATAATTTGGCTGGTGGTCAGCCCTACGCTGTGGCGGGGAATATCCCATATTATATTACCTCACCAATCATCCGCAAGTTGCTAGAAACTCAGCCGACCGCAAGAAAAATCGTACTTCTAATTCAAAAGGAAGTGGCCGAGCGTCTAGCAGCGGAACCAGGGGACTATAATTTGCTCGCCCTTTTTACGCAAAATCTTGCTGAGGTTGAACTGGGCCCGGTCGTAAAGGCAGAAGAGTTTACACCTCCGCCAAAAGTCGATAGCCAAGTAGTTGTTTTGACGCCGCTAGCCGAACCGCAAGTCGATCCGAAGTGCCTCGAACTAGCGAAGCGTGGTTTCTCGAGTCCGCGCAAAAAGCTAGCCGCCAACTTGTCAGGAGGACAACGGTCGAAAGCTGATTGGCAAGAAATCTTACGCCAGAATAGTATTAATCCAGATGCTCGTGCCGAGGATCTTAGTCTTTGGGATTGGGAGACACTAAGCAGCATCTAGCTTGACCTTCTTTATCTTCCCTTGATTACTCTATATGGCTAGACAACGGAGGGAGAAACCGAAGTGACGAGCATTATATGAGCTAGGTTCTGTTTTATCCTTATTGACGTCTAGATGCCGGACTAGAAGAACTTGGCCAGAAACATACCCCTGTCTGCTCCAATATTCACCATAACTTCCTGTATTCCATAAGGCATACAGCCACAGCTCGTCCTTATTTTGGGTCTTTATCATGAAGGTGGCTCCGCTGCGGACGAAATCAAATACTTTCCTGTTCGGGCAAAACCTTAACACCAGT
>CANEKB010000058.1 GCA_947427985.1 uncultured Candidatus Saccharibacteria bacterium | reverse complement strand
TAAATTCCAAACAATCCAAAACCCTCCCGCCAACTATAAAACATGCTATAATATATAACATATGGATTCAAATATCGGTGGGCCTTCTTCTGAACGCCGCAAATCGGCAGCCGAAATCGCGCGCGAAAAAGTGCTCGCGGTCTATTCTTCAACGGTTGAAGGTCTAAAAAAGCTCCCAAACCGCAAAAATAGTAGCGGCAACGAGTACATCGCTCCACCAGTGCCGGGCGCTATCTATTCCGCTGACAATCAAAATCAAACTATCGCCGGTTCCGGCCAAAATACTACAGCTAACTATAATACAGCCGATCAATACACCCAAACTCTAGCTACCGAACAACAACCATCCTACTATGATCAATCCTATCAGGATTCTTATAACCAAAACAGTCAATCCTATTCCGATCAAACCGCTTATCAAGAACAAACAGCAAATTATCAAAACAATTACCAGGATTATTATCAACAACAGCCTACCCAGGTTACCTACCAGTCTCAAACCTATCCTGAACAAGCCTACCAATCAAGCGAGCCTATCTCACCCGTCGAATCAGCGCCAAACTATCAATCTACCGATACGACTAGTTCACTCAAAGATGCGCCAATAAACCAAACCGCCGTCACCAACGAATGGCAACAATATCACTCCGCCTGGCAAAACTACTATCAGAATTATTACAGTGATTACTACGCTAAAGCCGCCCAAAACTATCTCGCTACCGAAAAACTCAAGAGCGAACGTATCGCCAATGGTAGTGAACGCCGCGAACGTCGCGCAAAACGCCTTGCTCCGGTTTTTATCGTATTAGCAATCGGGCTCGTTCTCGGTTTTCTACAATACAACCGCCTGATTTTTGCACCGCTGATGGCCTACGTCGCGCCCGACGCCGGCTCGGTCGCTACCAGCATCGAGGCAGTTGATCCAAACGTCACTCAAGCCGTCTCACCCGAACCGCGCCTCCTTATTCCGAAACTAAATATCGACGTACCAGTCGCCTTCGGCATTAGTACTAATGACGTTGACGAAGCTATGGCGCACGGTGTTGCCCAATTCTCCATTCCTGGAGCTAACGCTTTGCCAGGCCAAATCGGTAATCTTGTCATCTCAGGTCATTCCGCTGGTGACGTTTATAGCAATAACCCGTACAAATTTATCTTCTCTGGGCTTGAGCGTCTTGAAGTCGGTGATATTATATATATAAATTTCGAGTCCGTTCGTTACACTTATCAAATGACTAAAAGCGAAGTTGTCGAACCGTCAAACGTCGGTGCACTTATCTATGCAACTGATAAGCCTATGCTCACCCTGATCACTTGCACCCCACTAGGAACCTCACGCTATCGTCTCTTAATTACCGCCGAACAAATCGCCCCAAGCTATGAGCCGCTTAATCCTGACGATCAGCCTACTACCGAGGACACCCCCCCAGCCGACGTTACCATGCCAGCTAACGAACCCTCCTTCTTTGAGAATATCTGGAACGGCTTATTCGGAAGCTAAACTTAATCATGAATCAAGTTTAGTTTAATGCCATCTCGGCATTAGATATAGATTAGCCATAGGTCAAATCTTATTGTACTCGCTCACGCGTCAGCACATATGTATTCTCGCTCTCAACTAAATAATACAGCCAACGATTATTTGCCGTCAGTAATACTGGGAACTCTGCCACTCGTACCGCCTCATCTTTAGCGGTTTTTGCGCTTTCAGCCAAGTTCCGTAAATTAGTTCCATCAAAGTCCCAAACAATAATTTCATTATCTTTCACAGAATACATCATGCTAGCATCAAACCAGTTTAGGCCGCTCGCTACCGCCTCATAGGTCCAGAGATCGCCCATATCAAGATCTGTCACCATAAACTTCTGTCCAGCGCGCGCAACAATATATTCACCATCCCTGCTAGCACTAAAATTAACTGGCACTTCCGCAAGTTCGCGTCCTTCGACTAGCTTTTTTAAATCTTCAATCGCTGGCTTTTCGCGATTTTCATTGTACGACGGTAATGTTCCATAATAAATCGTTAACTTATTCCCGACGGTATAGGCAATATAATCCTCGTCATAATAACGTGACAAGGCAATTTTTACCGTCTCATCATTCGGTACTGTCGTTAGCACAGTGCTAGCTTTCTCGTCATCCCGATAGCTGCCAATAATTCGTTCGTCTTTCTGGGTTTCAGCTATCGTCAAGAACACCACGTTCGCACCACGATTCACAAAACTCTCCACATTATCCACCAAGATCCGCGACAAAACTTCACCTGCCACATTCACTCGGTAGAGTCGATGTCCAGCCAAAGCGTATAGCTGACTTGCCGAACTATCAATCATTTCTACCTGGTCAAAATTCAAACCAAAGGTCTTAGTCAAATTCAAGCTCGCCGTCACATTTCGCAAATTTATCAGTACCCACTCTATTTTGCCATCATACAAAACCTTTGCTAGAATTTTCTCATCGTTATTACTCCACTCAAGCATCTCAATCTTACCATCAAATCGCTTCCGAGATGTCTCGTTTTGGCTTGTATTGTTTTTACGAGCTATAGCTTGCGCCTCGTCCGTAACCATTCCAGGCAAGATCTCCGCCAAGTTTATGACTGACATCTTTACTTCGTCCCCCCTAAGATCTAGCAAACGCCACTCTGCCGCATCTCGCTCCGCATAGACCGCATAATTACGACTTGGTGCCGTGCTATAAAATTCCAGTTCTTTACTTTCCGAATTTCCCGACGATAAATCCAGCACCGGTTCAGCTACTCGATTTTGCAAAAATAAACGCGGGTAATACATTCGTATTAGTACTCCCGAATACATTTTTACGGTCTTTTCCCAAGTATCATACCCTTCACGCGTTAATTTCAAATGGTGTTCTCCTGCCGACATTGTTCGGCTCGTATTTGTCCGTGAGAACAATACGCTCCCGTCAAGTGTCACTGTCGCCCCAGTCGGCTGCGAGTGAATCTGCATTAGGCCAGTCTGCTCGATTCCACCATCAGTCGAAATCGAAAACCCCATCGCAAGTAGCGCTGCTACTATCACAATCGCAATGACCGAAATTACCATCATTACTTCTGCTAACAATACTTTGATAAATTGCCGTCGTTTTTTTTCTTCTGGGTCCATAATATTATATTATTATACAACAAAGCATCATAAAGGGGAAGCGCAATACTTTCTAAATCTGTTGCTCTTAAGTTTTCCACAAAACGATCATGCAAAATGTCTTGCTTTTTTATCGCGCTTGCCGTTATAATAGTAGTAAGCAAAAACGTGATGAGGAGTTATTGATGCGAGAAATACAATTAGAATCTGGTCCCTCCAGTGCCGCTACGCATCGGCTCACTCAGCCGTCAACTACTTTAAATCGACGGTATGTTGGTCGTCCGTCAAACCTCGCCATTGAGGAAGCTGCTAGCGTTGCCCCGACTGAATCTCGCATGCCAACCGTACGCCCCTCGCGTCTAGTTAATCTCCGTGTCAGCACCGCTGATATTGATGCTGCTAAAGCCGAAGTTGCCGCACGCAAAGCCGCCGAGGCCGCCTTGCGTGCCGAAAATCAAGCTCGATCGGCCGTTGTGCCGCAAGTTGTCGAATTTGGTCAAGACATGCACCGTTTTGTGCCAGCCGAAGCGTCCGAAGGGGAGCCTCAGACAACAGTCTACGCCGCGAATACTACCCCCTCAATTACCACAATTCAGCAAGAGACTACCACTATTGTTACCGTGCCCGAACCGGCAAACTCCACCATCATGAACAACTCTTCGGTTAATACTGACAACCTCGCGATGAGTATTGCTGCCGACTACGCCGCCGCCAGTATGGGCGCTTCAATGAGCAATAGCCTCGCAACCATGAATTCTAATAGCTCAATTGACGAGATTGCTCAAGCGGTCTCAGCCGCTATCGCCTCGATTCGCACTGCGACCGACGCTGATGAGATCGCTGAGCAGATCGCATCACTCAAAGCCTTCGCCGAAACCCTTAAGTCCGATAAGTCAATGCCCGAGATGGCTGAGCTCAGTGACACAATTGAAAAATTCGTTTCAATTGCCATGAAATCGACTAAGGTAAAGGAAGAGACTGTTAATAAGAAGGTCGCTTTAAGCTCAAAGGCTACTCGCGCCGCCAACAAAGTCACAAAGTCCTCCGCCAAAGTCATAGCCAAAAGCCAAGCTGCCGCAAAGAAAACTACGCCTCGCCCCGCAGCTAAAGTCAGGATGGCTAACCCTAAAGCTACCGCAAGCATGCGACGCACCGCGTCAAGGGCCACGGTTAATACCCGCCGTGTCTCCACCACCGAAGATCAAGCTCTTCGCCAAGCGCTCCGTTCGGTCGCCGCAATGGATAACGAACCCGAAACAAGCACTGGCTTGCAAACCAAAACTCACCGGACTTATCGTAAGGGCGGCGCCAAACGCTTCCTTCTAGCTTTCACCTGTGCTGCCGCTTGTGTCGCCGCGATCATCTACTTTGTCGGTAGTAATGTCCCCGATATTTCCGTGCGCGTCGCCGCCATGCAAACTGGCGTCGAGGCTTCCTACCCATCTTACGTCCCGCGTGATTTCTCGCTTAGCGATATCGACTCCGAAAATGGCAAAATCACTCTTACTTTCAAAGGGCCCGAAGGCGCGAGCTTTACACTTATTGAGGAAAAATCTTCTTGGGACAGCTCTGCTCTCCTTCGCAACTACGTTGAACCAACTTGGAAAGAAAACTATACCACCACTCACGAGCAGGGTATTACAATTTATACCTCTGGAGCTAATGCTGCCTGGGTCAATCGCGGCGTTCTCTACAAAATCAATGCTTCTGCCGACAGCTTGACCAAAAAACAGCTCCGCAACATTGTCGTCTCTATTTAACAGTGATATAATATTGTTATGAAAACTCGTTTTGCGCCCAGTCCTACGGGCTATATTCACATCGGCAACGTGCGTAGCGCGATTTATCCTTATCTTTTAGCACGTCAACAAAATGGTACTTTCATCCTCCGCATCGAGGACACTGACCAAGCCCGTTATGTTGAGGGTGCGACTGAGCTAATCGAAGAAACGCTTGAATGGCTCGGCATGAACTGGGACGAAGGTCCAATCGTGGGCGGACCAGCTTCGCCATATTTTCAATCCGAACGCGCCGAGATCTATCATGCTTGGGGTCAAAAACTCATTGATATGGGTCGCGCATACGCTGATCCAACCAACGCCGAAACGATTCAAAAATATCGCGATGAATGCAACGCGAAAAAAATTCCCTATCTCTACCGTAATTTCCGCCCCGAAAACCCACCCGAATGGAAGCCAGGTATTCCTCTCCGTTTTAAGGCCGACCCAAAACCACGCACCTGGCACGACGAAGTTATGGGCGATATGAGCGCTGGCCCCGAAGTACAAGACGATATCGTTCTAATCAAAGCCGACGGCTTACCAACTTACAACTTCGCCCACATTGTTGATGATGCCGAAATGGGTGTCGACTATGTTATGCGTGGCGTCGAGTATCTCTCTAGTACCCCAAACTACCTCGCTCTCTACGAAGCTTTTGGGCTTAAAATACCGAAATTAGTATCCCTACCGCACATCCTTGCACCCACGGGGAATAAAAAACTCGGTAAACGTGACGGCGCCAAATCCGTCACCGAATACCGTAAAGATGGTATTCTTGCCGAAGCCATGCTGAATTATCTCGCTTGTCTGGGCTGGAACGACGGTACCGAGCAAGAAATCTACACAAAAGACGAGCTAATTGAACGCTTTAGCCTGCCACGCATTCAGAATTCCGGCGCCCGCTACGACGAAACCAAACTCTTTTGGATGAATGGCCAATGGATTCGCAAAATCGCTGACGAACAGGGAATCGAAGCACTCTACGCCCGTACTGATGGCTTTTGGCCAGAAAACGCCGACGCTTATGACGACAATTACAAAAAACGCGTTCTCGGCATCATTTATGACCGTCTCAAAGTTCTCGCCGACCTACGCGATATGACCGGATACTTCTTCACGGATCCAGAGATCGATCTCAAGATGCTAACCGAGAACAAATTCCTCAAGAAGCTCAGTGAAGAAGAATTATCAGAGCTGTTGCAGGTTTCAGTACGTAAGCTTGAGGCAATTAACGATTGGAATACCGATACTCTGCAGGCTGCATTGAACGAATTACTCGAAGAGACAGGCAAAAAACCAGCTGAACTCTTCTCGGCTATTCGTCTCGCGCTCTCTTTTGCGCCATTTAGTCCTGCGCTTCATCTCACTATGGAAGTGCTCGGCAAGGACACTAGCCTAGCTCGTATTAACCGTGCGGTTAACGCCTTGGAGAACGACTAATTATGGCCAAAAACCACTCTAGCGAGAAAAAACGCAAGTGGCCAATTATACTACTGTTTATTATCGTTTTGTTAGCTACAGCTGGCGGCACAATCTTTTTCCTTTGGCAGAATCGTCAAACCAGCGAAGCTCCCTCCGGCGACGATAATCGCTCCGACTACCCTAGCCCGGTGTATAGTGTTATGACCGGTCTTGAAATCGCTGACGCTAGCCTTAATTCTAGTCCAACTTTCTGCGTCCAGATTCCAAATGGCAGCACTGATGGCGCTCGTCCACAAGCCGGCCTCACTGAAGCTGCCGTTGTCTTTGAGGCTATCGCCGAAACTGGCATCACTCGTTTCGCCGCAATCTTCCAAAATCCCGACACCAGCGTCATCGGACCAGTTCGTTCACTCCGTCCCTACTATCTCGACTGGGATACTCCTTTCGACTGCACCGTTGTTCACGCTGGCGGCTCTGACGAAGCTCTCGCTGCAATCGCCACTGGCGGTCAGCGCGACCTAGACGAAGACTATAGCTACATGTGGCGCGAGGAAGGATCGAACCGCCTCTGGAATAACCTTTTCACCTCTCCTGCCAAGCTAGCCGAGTTTAATCAGAGCAAAGGTTATACTAGCTCCAGTCCACAAGCTTTCTCACGCTTGTCGCCCAATGCCGCCGA
>CANEKB010000057.1 GCA_947427985.1 uncultured Candidatus Saccharibacteria bacterium | reverse complement strand
AGATTGGGCCTAGACCAAATAGAAACATTTGTCCACAAATAAAGGTACCTAGGGCAATCCCGAGATGGTGCACGACATAGCGCAAAGTGTTGTATTTTAGCTGATGGCGGTTATCAACGGCATTAATGTAGTAGCCGTCGCTAACGTTTTCGTAAGCGGTCGAACTAAGCAAAACCCAAGTCAATGCCAAAAAACTGATAAAGTTGTTGTCAGCAAAGAAGGCAATAATAAGAATGATCCCGCGCACACCAAACTTAAGAAACATCGCCAAAAAGTCGCTTTTCGGGGTAAAGTACTTTAGGGCGAGAATACCTATAAAATCCGCACATAGACCAACCACTAGCAGATAATTTGTGGCGATACCTGGCGAAAAATCAAACGCATCAGTCAACATTAGCATTTTAAGTGCAATCGCAGTATTATAAGCTGTACCAGCCAGAAAAGTATAGACCATATAGCCGCGTTGAAGCTTATTATGCGTAATATAATGCAAAGCTGAAAATTTTGCATCGTCAGGCGCTTTTTCGGTCATTTTTAGATCAAGCCGATAAATGATAATGCTTGCTACGACGAGAAATGCAATCGAAATATATAAACAAGTATTATAGTCGATAATTAAGCCACCGATCTGTTGACCAATAAAAACCCCACCGATCATGATACCGACGTCGCGAAAAAGATATTCAACCAACTTGCGTCGACTATAAGCAGAGTTGCTTTTCACGACGGTCGTGAGCAACGGATAGACGCTAATAATAATTACAGCGCTATTCGCCACATCAAAGACTGAAAAAGCAACGATCAGCCAGCGCCAGCCAGACCCGTTAATAAACGCCATCAAGAGTAAACTCACGCAGCGCACCACCATCATCAAGGTCGTAAATTTCTTGATACGTGACATTTTGATGTATTTTCCGACCAAGATTAGCGCGACCGCGCTCGCGATCGTACCGAGACCGATAATATTCCCAACATCGGTCGCCGAGAAGCCGTTTCCCTGGAGCCACAGTTGGCGAAAATTCTCCCAAAGTCCGACCGAAATGCTAAAGAATGCCAACATCGCCAGAATTTGGCGTTCGAGCCGAACCTGCCGCGATGGCTTGGGGTGTTTTTTATGGAAACGTGGGTGCTTCGCAAAGTATGCTACCACTGGGTTATTCCAGTCTTGATAGGCTTCACCTTGATTTCTCGATTTGTGAGGCTTTTCAGCCAGAACGGCAGTCTTTGGGCTCTTAGTGTCCTCTAGTATCTTGCCATTTTTGTGAGATTTTCGACCCATAGCAGCCAACTTCGACGTCTTGGTCGATTTTATACGCTCTGACTTTTTGACTTGACCACCCATTATCTTCTTATTTTAGCATAAGAATGATGCGAAATTGCCAAAAGCCACCAGAACGCCAGCGGTTATTATTATCCAACCTTTGGCTCTGATGGCTTAGGATTAGAGTAGCATAGATAGATGAAGAATTACACCCCTAGGGCAGCCCTATTGCAAAGATCGCAACAATTCGTTGATATTTAATTATCATTCCTGGTATATACATACCCGCTGCGGACACCAACACAAACATCCAAGGAAAAGAAGGGTATATCTTTCTTTTTAGAGGATGGGCAGTAATGATCTTACCGAAGGACAGAAAAAGGTTAAATATCTTATCGTAATAGACAAATATAATTAAATATGCTAAAAATTAGTTAGCAATTCCCCATTCTTTAAGGAAGGTGAGCACATTGAGTAAACAATATGTTATAGCTTTGGATTTTGGCTACCCGGCCAACCCTAATGAACGATCGACGATCGAGGACCTGGCGGATCACATTGTCACAAATTTCTCCAAGAATGCGAAGGCGATGATTCTGGCTCAGGAATATGTCCATGCAGAGCTGCAACGACGAAATTTTCCGGACGATCAGCTAGTAGAGATCTGCTCTGGGCAGTCGACTTCGATCGGGCTGGAGAGCGGCGGATCCTATCATATGCTGCGCATGGCGAATGATACGTTGTGGCGGCTAATGTTGGACGACCTCAGCAAGACACCAATGACCGACGACGCGAGTCCGCGTAGGAACTGGCATCCACCGTTAACGATTAAGCTAGTTGCACATGCTCTACATGCGCCGCGAATTGTACAACAAGGAAAATTGTTTGGTATGCGACTGATACCAGCAAAAGATCTGCCGACAGCCCTCTACCCAAATGCCGCGCAGTGGTGGTGCCGTAGCCGGCTAGCTTGGTATTTTCGTGAAAGCATCGGCTATATCCCGCTGAAGCTAAGCCGCCAGCTATAGCAGTCGTGAAAGCCGCCCCAGTGAGGGCGGCTTATTCTTTTTGGTATAAATTCTATTCTAGTACCGCCTTTACTCGACGTACGCCAGCGGACGATGATTCTTCTTTCGTGATTTTGAACTTTCCGAGGACGCCAGTATGCTCGACGTGCGGACCGCCACAAATTTCCATCGAGATAACTTCTTGTAGGTTTTCTGGCGTTTCTCCACCCTTACCAATCGCATAAACCGTCACTCGGTCTGGATAGCGGTCACGGAAACTACCATGTGCACGCAAATCATCAAAAGCATAATCTTTATCGTATTCGGCATAAACTACTGGTAAGTCGGCCTCGATCCACTGGTTGACACGCGCCTCGACTTTAGCAAGTTCTTCCGGTGCCAGTTTGTGGTCAATATTAAAATCAAAGCGCAAACGCTCTGGAGTAAGATTGGAGCCCTTCTGTTCGATTGATGGGTCAATCTCCTGTTGCAAGGCGGCAAGAAGAAGGTGGCAAGCAGTGTGGTATTTCACGGTCTGGTCGCTAGTGTCGGAGAGGCCACCCTTGAACATGCCCTTTGAAGCAGTTTTACTACGCTCACGTTGCTCATTTAGGGCTGCTTCAAATTCGTCTCGATAGTTTTTCGAGAGATCAAGCCCCATCTTATAAACCTCTTCAACACTAAGCTCAAGCGGGAAGCCGTAAGTATCCTGAAGCTTGAAGAGTTCCCTACCATCAATAGTTTTATCTTCTTTAGCCATTTTCTGCAGCTCTTTGACACCTTTAGTGATGGTCTTACGGAAGGCGTTTTCCTCCTGAGTGAGGACTTCGAGCACGTTCTTACGGTTCGGTAGAATATCATCCGAAAGCTCAGTATAATTCTCGGCGATTACTGGAATAATCTCAGCAAGAAATTCTTGGCCAATACCAAGATCAAGCGCGCGCAGGACGGCTCGTCGAACGAGCCGTCGCAGGGCGTAGCCCTGCGCCTTGTTCGAAGGAACAAGGCCCTGCGCCGCAAGCAGATAGGCTCCGCGCAAATGGTCAGCAATAATCCGCATTTCGTCGGTATTATTATCATATTTTTTATGCGAGAGCTCCTCAAGTTTCTCGATAATTGGCGCCATCAGCGAAATTTTAAAGACATCGAAGCTCCCCATTGCCGCCGCCGCAAGGCGCTCTAATCCGCCACCAAAGTCAACATTTTTGTGCTCAAGCTCAGTAAAGGTTCCATCCTCATTGCGCTTATACTGCATAAAGACTTGGTTACCGATTTCCATGAAGCGCGCACCGTCCGAAGCCGGATGTGATTTACCATATTTTTCAACATCCTGTTTATCTTCACCGAAATCGTAGAAAACCTCCGAGTCCGGACCACACGGATCACCTAACGGGGTCGTCTCGATGCCGCCACCACGGCTCCACCAGTTCTCTTTGTCATCGTAGAAGAAAATACGCTCACCAGGTTCAATTCCCCGTTCGTCGCCAATCTTGGCCGAACCGATTTCAGCAATTTTTGCCTCAACGCCGGCCTTTTTGAAGACTTCCTGCCAGATTTCGGCCGCCTCGGTATCTTTCGGGATACCATATTTCTCATTACCAATAAAACAAGTAACGTAAATTCGCTCCGGGTCGAGACCGATTTCTTTAGTCAAAAACTCAAAATAATTCTCAATCTGCTCTTTTTTAAAATAATCGCCTAACGACCAGTTACCCAGCATTTCGAAGACTGTAGTGTGACGCGGATCGCCAACGTCTTCAATATCCTGAAGACGCATCGAAGGCTGAGAATCGGTCAGACGAGTGCCTTCCGGATGCGGCTGGCCTAGCAGATATGGCAAAAGTGGCTGCATACCCGAGCCGGTAAAAAGCGTCGTCGGGTCGTTCTCGAGTACGAGCGGAGCCGGCGGAATGACTTTATGTCCATGCTTAACTTGGAAATCTAAGAATTTTTGGCGAATTTCGTTTGCGTTCATAGAGATATTATAGCATATAAATACCGCTGTATAGAGAAAGACTAGCCCAAGTAATGCTGCTATAGTGCTATATTTGCCTAGTTTTATGGAATGGGAGTTGATTTTATATACAAAAACCATAAATAGTATTGACATTTTTTAATTTGTGTGCTACAATGAAAGAAGGTGAGGCGGTTAATACCGCTAAGCCTTGTTCCTTCCACTATTGTTCGAAGAAAGGCGAGGTTGAAAACATGAAAAAGTTCCTTACCAGCATGATCCTGATGGCTCTGATGACTATGGCTCTGGTCTGCACCGCATCCGCCGCCGAGGCGCCGGATGATTTTCTGCTCAGACCCGAGACCACGGAGTCCACGCTCATTAGGCACGACATTAGGCCCGACGCCCCTGTCGGCACCGATGAGGACCCCGCGATCGGCGAGCAGCGCAACTGGCTGGCAGAGCAGGTTCGCTTCGAGACCGTCTCCGACGGCTATCACAACGGCGCGTTCCACGCGTCCATCAAGCTGGCAGACGTCACGAAGATCGTCTTCATCGCAAACAGGGTTTGCCCGACGTATTACGATTCGGACGGTAGCCTTTGGGTAAGCAACATCAATATCCCTTGCGGCATCAGCACGCGGTACTACCGTTTCCTCGACTTGGCTAGACGGCTGGCGGCCGAATATGGCGAGGAGGGGGCCGACGCGTTGGCTCGGCTCTATAGCGCCGACGAGTTGTCAGCAATCTACACCGAGCTGAAAGACTTGGCTCCGGCGGATTACGATGACCTGATCGCTCAGCTGGACGGTTTCACCGTCGACATGACGATTCCCGCCCCCAGCGACGACGCGTTGCCCATTTAGGGCTCAACCTAACGCTATAAGATTAGCATTCAGCTGCGTAGCCAGGTACAAATCAACTAGACAAAACCTTTCTTAGAAAGTAGGTGACGCCAGGGCCCCATTTTGGGGCCCATTTTTTGTCTTCACGAGACTCAACCTTACTCGAAATGCTTACGTTATTGACAAAAAAAGAAGATACATGCTAATCTGATAATACCCTCTCGCTAAGGTCTACTAGTGGTATTTTGCTATAGTCTAGCGAGGGAGAGTAACTTTGAAGGGATGTGAAGATGTATGAGCAATCATACCAGCACAAAGAGACCTAACTGGGCGGAGAGGATTCGCATTTGCGAGTTTAAGGGCGTCAAGAGGTTCTATGATATTCTGCCGCTGCTGGCAGATAGTAATGCCTTTGGCAACGCCATGGATGACCTGGTCGTACTGATCGACGAAGGACTGGGTCGAAGCTATAGCGCCGAGGACGAAGCCGACCTGATCGTGAGCACAGAAGCGCGCGGTTTTCTGTTTGGCCCGGCGATCGCCAGTTACAACAACCTGGGGTTCGTCCCAGTGCGTAAACCCGGTCGGACGCCTGGTTCCACCTCTACCGTGAACTACGGTAATGAGTACGGCAACGATACCCTGGAGCTTCAGAATGGCCTGATCAAGCAAGGCGACCGCGTCATCATCGTCGACGACCTGATCGCGACCGGCGGTACGCTGGAGGCCACGGCCAAGATGATTGAGGACCAGGGCGGCATCGTACTGGAGATTGCGACCCTGATCGAGCTGACCGAGCTGGGCGGGCGCAAGCGACTGGAAACTGCCGGCTACAAGCTGTGTTCCGTGCTGCAATACTGATTCCCTTCCGCTTTAACTATGGCCGCCCCTATATGGAGCGGCCATTTTTACAAAAGGTAAGGCCCCTTGCGGGGCCTTTGTGTTGATTTGAGAAGGTTTGATGCCTCATATAGCTATTCTGCGTTCGCCAGGCGTTCGCAGAAACCCAGAACGTCGGACGGCGTCAGGCCGCCTTCCTTGAGCGGGTCGGCCAGCCAAGCGTAGCGGCTGCTGTCACTTTCCCACTCAGCGCAGACTGCGCGCATGGGGTTAACGATCCAGGCGTAACGGCCGGTGTCGGCCATGATGGAGTCGGACAGAGTGTAGCTCGTTGCTGGAAACACAGCTTGGGATGCAGTGGAGTAGCTACGGTTTAGCCTGCAGCCGCCGATCATAGCGACGGTCAGAAGCAGGGCGGCGATAGCTACCTGCAGGATGGAAAAGCGAGGACGGGAGAGGGCAGTAGCGCGGGTATTCTTAGTTTGTGTGTTCATGTTTTAACCTCCTGAAGGTACTAAATTTTGACCCGTCAAAAAGACGAGCCAATTCTATATTAGCATAGATTTGCTAAAAAGTCAATATCATATTTAGACCTGAGGCTTCTATTCCGCAACGATTCCGCCACCCAGACAGACTTCACCAGAGTAGAGGACGGCGGATTGACCGGCCGCCGGGCGCTTCACGGCACCACCGAACTTTATAACTAGCCCCTCTACTAAGACCGTATCCTCCTTCTCGGAGCGCGTCGTAACTCTGGGTCCCTTCAAAGAAGATACTACTTCAGCATTCACATTAATCAATGGGGCACGGTGACGCAGGCGCACCTGGAGGTTGGGTATTTTTACTAAATCTTCGGTCGCTAAGCCATTTCGCAAATGCAAATCCTCTAGTCGCAACTCGGTCGCCCAGAGATCTTCAGCATTAAGATTTTTTGAAACATAGACAATGTTCTGAGCCAAGTCTTTGCGTACGACATAATAAGGCAAACCACCGCCAAGATAAAGACCGTGACGCTGCCCTACGGTATATAAAATTGCTCCGTCATGATAACCGAGTATAGCGCCAGTCTCCGCTTCGTGAATTTCG
>CANEKB010000056.1 GCA_947427985.1 uncultured Candidatus Saccharibacteria bacterium | reverse complement strand
ACTCGTTCTCTTCGTAGGGGGTTGTCAGAATCTTCTGTATTTGGGCAATCTGTGCTCGCAGGTCATTGACCTGCGCCAGCGGTAAGTTTGTCGCAGTAGACAGTTCATCAATTGAGTGGGCTAAAACCGCGAGCTGGTCCTGGATGTTATCCCGAGCTTCGTGCTTGCACATTACGGCGCAAGGCCTACCGTCTTCAGTGATACCACTGCCAATCTCTAAGATTGCACCCTTTACGATTCCTAGAGCGTCCCGGAGTGGCTTAGGGACCGTTATTCTCCCGAGATCGTCGATACGGGCGCGAAAATAGGTCTGTCCGCTAATATTGGTCGTCGTCATACTACACCCTCCATAATGTCCTGAGGCATATGCCTCAAAAATCTACCGCAAGAACCTGCAGTTACCATCATTCTAGCACACTTTTGCCAAAAAGTCAATAACATTTATGATTATTGCTACTAAAAACCGCTAATGTATGTTACAATAAGGTAAATAGGAGAAAATTATGGCGCATATAAAGCGGAAGTATATTGATAGCCACTGGTTAGTATTTATTTTTCAAGGCGTAATCACGTTATTTTTTGGTTGCGTGACGTTATTTACTGGTGATGAGAGCCCTAGTGCGTTGATTCCGGTGATCGGAATCTCATTGCTCGCGTTGGCGGTAGTCGAGTTCGCCAACTCACTCTACCGGAGTCGTCGTCAAGATGGCTGGCTGGTATCGACGCTTGTGGCATTGTTTGATGCGGCTTTCGGTATTGCGCTACTCGTCCTATCAGAAAAGACGATGGCTTGGCACTTGGCCTTGCTCGCAGCATATACTGCGCTCCGTGGCGTTTTCGAGCTTCTGATCGGTTTTCGTACTACCATTGACCCGACCGATCGATTCATTTGGGTTCTCTGCGGAGTTTGCGGTGTGATTTTTGGCTTCATTATCTTCAACTCTGGCCATTTGCCGAATATCGACTTCGTACGCTTCTTCGGCGCTTATATGCTAGTGCTTGGAATAGCAAGTTTGATCTATGGCGTACACAATCGTAGCCAACAGATCGAAGACCGCGAAGCTCGCTCCGAGGCCGGTAAAAAGGCAGTTGCGGCGCGTCGCAAGAACGGTGTTAAGACTAGCAAGAAAAAAGCTTAGTGTGTCTCGGAGGTTTCATTCGTAGCTATTTATAGTTATAGCAAAGTATGCTATAATGAAGTCTCAAGGAGATCTTATTATAATGAAATATCGTTCACCGACTAAGGCGATCATCACCGACGCAGGTTTTGCGAGCCGGTATTTACCAATTACTAAGACTATTCCAAAAGCAATGTTGCCGATTGGCGCGAAGCCGATTATGCAGCTAGTAGTCGAAGAGTGTGTTGAGGCAGGCATTGAGGAAATTATCGTTGTAGCTACCCCTGAGGGTAAGCCGATTTACGAAGATTATTTCAATAACGCTATCACTAAGATTAAGAAACAGCTGCATTCTCAAGGCAAGGATGACCGCTATGAAGCAGTAGCGAAGGTATTGAATTTTCCAAAGGTAACAGTAATTGAGCAGGATCAATCCTATCCTTATGGTAATGGCTCGCCGATTGCTTCGGCTAGGAAGTATATCCAAGACGATGAGGCTTTTGTGGTACTTTATTCTGACGATGTGGTCTTTGGTAGCTCGGATGTGAAGACTTTAGTCAACGCCTATGCAGAGCATCCAGAGGCCAAAGCGATTATTATCGCACAAGAGATGCCACGCGAGGTTTTAAATAAATATGGCATTATTAAGCTGGCCGACGAAGCTAAAATGACCCTCGACAATATCGTCGAAAAGCCAAAAATCGAAGACGCCCCCTCTAACTTAACGAGCTATGGGCGTTATCTTTTAACTCCAGAAGTTTTTGACTACCTTAAGCCAAACAATACTGGTCTCGATAATGAACTTTGGACGGTTGATGCAATTACGAAGATGGCTGAGCATGGCGAGGTTATCGTTGAAAAGACTCGGGGCGAATGGATGACGACCGGCGATCCGAAAAACTATTTCTTAGCTCACCTAAAATATGTCATGGATAACGAAGGCTATGCCGACGAGGTCAAGGCGATAGTTGAGAAGTATTAAATAAAAAACGGAGGTAAAGATTTATGAATGTTGCAGAGTGGATTTTGGTTGTGATGCTATCGGTCGCATTGCTGATTTTCTTGATTGCAGGAGTAGTCTTGATTATTAAGCTGATTCGCCTAGCCGAAGAGGCGAAAAAGATCGTCGAAACTGGCCAGCAAATTGCGACTAAGGCCGACGATATCGTCGATAATGTTAAAGGGATGACATCGGTTGGTGGGATCGTGAAGACTTTTGCGAATCGCGTAGTTGAGGATCAAGAGCGTCGCTATGCTGAAGAAGATATGGCACGTGAAGCCGCTGCAGCTGAAGCAGCTAAGGCTGAGCGGGCGGCCAAGCGAGCCGAGGCTGCTGAAAAAGTTGCCAAAACCGAGCAGACCAATGCCAGGCATGCCGCGAAAACTGCAAACGATGTCGTGAAAAAGGCTACACCGAAGAAGTAAAGGGAATCGGTGGAATAAACAGCTAAGGGGAAGGCCCAGCATAAACGCTGGGCCTCTTAGGCTGGAAAGAGCTTAGTCGTGATCTTTGGTGACGCGCTTATATCTGTGCGTGAGTGTTAGCGGTGTTATGTTGACAAAACTGATAGCCAAACTCTTCGGCTAAGATTTTGTTCGCCAAGACATGGTTTTTATCGTTTCTCGTCTGGCGAATTAATCGTTTAAGCCGCTTTTTCGCTCGCCTAGCGTCTTTTATTGAGTATTCGCGCGAAAAAACCGCCTCGTAAGTTTCGTCTTCCGTGACGACGATAGCGCGATTGCAACGGTAGTACATAAAGGCGGCGATATCGTTCGGCGAGAAGGTACTGTTGCCGTTCGGGTGATTATGAACTAGGGTTGTTTCATGAGAAAGAGTGGACGGCGAGATTATTTGGCCGATGCGAACCATGCTCTCGTGGAAATTCGATACCTCTGCAAGTTTCGTGCCAGTTTCGCTAAAGATCGCCAGAACTTCTACTTCTTCGTTTCGAATTGCCTGCATTACAGAATACAGTGTTGGACCGTGGTCGGTAAAACGCGCGGCGAAGGTCGGCATTGGTCTCTTTGCTAAAACTGCCTTGAGATCGTAGGAGAAAGAAATGAAGAATATGTATCCGAAGATAGCAAGAACGACTATGCCGACAAGCCCAAGGATGAGCGCACCTGCAGAGAGGTGACTTCCCGAGATGCTTCTAGCAATCATTCCGGCAGAAAACAAACACGCTGGATAGGCTATGCCTTTAAGAACGAAAAACAGATACCGGATGGGACGGTTCACGGAAAAACACTTCCTTTCGCGTATTATCAAAGATGTTAACTAACTAGGGTGTACCTACTACCATTGTATCACACTTTTTCAATTTTGTCAATATATAATCATAGGGAATAAGGAAAAGAAGTAGTCTTAAATAATACTTTCTAATAGTGAGTCTACTATCCTCTTCCCGAGGCGCGTCCAAGGCGCCCGTCGTTACGGGGCCTTGGCGCTACTCCTCCTCGTAAGTCCGGATCCTCTCGTAGAGAATAGTAGACCCACCTTTAGAAAAATCATAAAGCCAGCTTTTTCCTTCTTCATCCTCTCCCTTGATTACTCTATGGCTAGACAACGGAGGGGATAACCCCAGAAGCGATAGTAGCTCGCATTTGATGCGACTGAAGAGCTGGCACCATCAATAAAAGCATTGTATGCTCGAGATATATCAATGCCGCGACTGGCTAATTGGTTGCCATATACGCCAGTGTTATGCAGCGCAGCTATCATGTGTGAAGCCCCAATGTCTCCGCTGCGGACGAAGAAAAGCGTAAACTTAGCTTGTCGTATCTGTTACGTCAATCAAACTATGCTCTCATTTTTTAAAAATTGGGAGCGGGTTTCGTCCGCAGCGGAATGACTCGTCCGAACAGCGGGTTAGCTACCGAAGTTGGCTCTGGTCCACAATGGTGGTCTAGTTTTGCTGGAACACGATTAGTGGTCAGTGGAAACGAAATCTGGCAACATCATGACCAGCACTATTGGGGTTTCTCCCTCCGTTGTCTAGCCATAGAGTAATCAAGGGAGGATGAAAGAATACAATAGTTGTCTTAGAGAACTCAGGAATGAATATTATATTTTCCTTATTCATGCTATAATATTCTCATGACGGAGGTAACCAAGGGCGACGAGCCGCTAAAAGTTAGCGATTTTGTCCATCTGCATAACCATACTCATTACTCTCTGCTGGATGGTCTAACTAAGATTCCAGAGTTAGTTGACTTTGTTAAAAATCAGGGCATGGAGGCGGTCGCCGTGACTGATCATGGTACAATGAGCGGCCTGGTTGAACTCTATAAGACTTGTAACGACGCTGGAATTAAGCCGATCTTGGGCCTAGAAGCGTATGTTGCAGCGCGACGCAAGGAAGATCATGACCCAGCTCATGATAAGCAACGTTTTCATATTACTTTGTTGGCTATGAACAATCAAGGCTTTCAGAACCTTTGTCATATGATGTCGGAAGCAGAAATTCACGGTCGCTATTACCGGCCACGCATCGACCACGCCCTGATGGAAGAATCAAGTGAGGGGGTAATCTGTCTGAGCGGCTGTGCTGGTTCGGAGATTTCAGAAGCGATTCGGGCAAACGACCTCAAACGTGCTCGTGAATTAATTGATTGGTATCATGGGGTGTTTGGTGACCGGTTTTATCTCGAAATGCAAGACCATGGCCATCCAGATTCGCCGACGCATTGGGATGTTCAGAATCAGATTAATGAACAACTGATGAAATTTTCAGAAGAAACCGGAATCCCACTAGTAGTAACTTGTGATGCTCATTATCTGCGTCATGACCAGCAGGACACTCATGAAGTTTTGCTTTGTGTCGGTACGGCCTCAAACCTGTCGAACCCAAACCGCATGTCGCTGAAAGATTTCGAACTGCACGTTATTCCGCCGCAAGAGATTATCGAGCGTTGGAGTAAGACTTGTCCAGAGGCGGTGCGCAACTCGCGTCGGATTGCTGATCGTTGCAATGTCGATTTGCAGCTTGGTCGTATCTTGATCCCGAAGTTTCCGGTACCAGAGGGCGAAGATGAAAAGTCCTATCTAGATAAGCTTGTTTTTCAAGGCTTAGTTTATCGCTACTGCGGGTATAAGCTAGAAGACACTGTAGACCTGGCCGTGTCGGAGTGCCGCAAGTTGCTTGAGGAGGCCGACAAGGCCGAGGGGCGCAAAGACGAAACGAAGAAAATCCTTCCGCGCATCGATTATGAGCTCGGCGTAGTCGATAAGATGGGCTACAACGGATACTTCTTAATTGTACAAGACTTCATTAACTGGGGTAAAAGTCAGCGGATCGTTTTTGGCCCGGGGCGTGGCTCGGCGGCTGGTAGTATTTTGGCGTTTGCGTTGAGAATTACCGAGCTAGACCCGCTGAAATATGACCTACTTTTTGAGCGCTTCCTGAATCCAGACCGTATTTCGATGCCAGATATCGATACCGATATCCAGGATACTCGTCGTGACGAGGTGATTCAGTATTGTACTGAAAAATATGGCGCCGCGCGAGTTTCGAATATTGCGACCTTCGGTAAAATGATGGCGAAAAACGCTGTGCGTGACGTGGCGCGGGTGCTAGAAGTACCCTATGCGGAGGCAGACAAGTTGGCGAAGCTGGTGCCGGATCCGGTGCAAGGTCATCATGTTCATCTCGACGACGCTATTAAAGACGTCCCTGAGTTGAAACAAGAGTACGAGACTAATCCAACCTCAAAGGAGGTGCTAGATTTTGCGCGCCAGCTTGAGGGGACGATTCGTAACCATGGCGTTCACGCCTGTGGTGTGATTATTGCGCCAGACGATCTTGAGAAGTTCCTCCCGCTTGAAGTTTCTGCCAAGGGTCCAATTGCGGCGCAGTTCCCGATGGGCCAAGTTGAGGAAATGGGCTTGCTCAAGATGGACTTTTTGGGCCTTTCCAACTTAAGCGTGATTAATAACGCACTCCGAATGATCCGAAAAGTATATAAGGATGATGTTGATTTGGTACATTTGCCGCTGGACGATGCGAAAACTTACGAATTGCTCCAACGAGCTGAGACGACCGGTGTCTTCCAGTTAGAATCGGCCGGCATGAAGCGCTATCTCAAAGACCTTCAGGCGAACCGTTTTGAGGATATTATCGCCATGGTGGCCCTCTATCGCCCGGGCCCAATGCAATTCATCGACCAGTTCATTCGTCGCAAACACGGCGAGGAGCCGATTACTTACCTCCATCCGGGGCTGGAGAACTCGCTCAAGGATACCTATGGTATTATGATCTACCAGGAGCAGTTCATGCAGATTTCGCGCGAATGGTGTGGTTTTACTGGTGGCCAGGCTGATACACTGCGTAAGGCGGTCGGTAAGAAGAAAGTTGACCTCATGAATAAGGTAAAGCCGCAGTTTATTGAGGGTGCGATCAAGATTGGTGGGGCGACTGAAGAAATTGCAGAGGAATTCTGGCGCGAGCTACTTGACTTCGCGAATTACTGTTTCAACAAATCGCACGCGGCGTGCTATGGCCTAGTTGCGTACTGGACGGCGTATCTCAAGGCGCATTATCCGGACGCTTTCATGGCGGCGCTAATGACCGCCGATATGCGCTGGACTGATCGCCTTGCGATTGAGATCTCTGAGTGTAAGCGTATGGGAATTCCGGTGCTCGGCCCCGATATTAACGAATCTTATGGTGATTTTGGTATTGTTGGCACCGAGCGGAAGATTCGCTTTGGTTTGTCGGGCATTAAGTCGATGGGCAAAGCTTTGGTTGAGGAATTCGTTATCCCAGAACGCGATAAAAACGGACCATTTAAATCGGTTTGCGACTTTGCGGCGCGCGTTAATTCGAGCAAGTTTAATAAAAAATCTTGGGAAGCGGCGATCAAGACTGGTGCTTTTGATAGTTTTGCTAATCGGAGTGATTTGCTATTTAATCTT
>CANEKB010000055.1 GCA_947427985.1 uncultured Candidatus Saccharibacteria bacterium | reverse complement strand
CGGCAACGTGTGGAGCCGAAGCGTACTAATAGGTCCATTGCCTTTTTATGCTCAGGTCATTCGGTTTGTGTTATATTGCAAGATATTGACAAGAACTGCAATGATCTGATATACTTAGCTAGCAATCGGTATTTGATGAAGTACAATACCGAGAGAAGTTTTACAATTTTTACACCTTATGGACATCAATAGCGCTTCAGGACGTTATTTGGTGCCCATAGCGCTGGGGAAATACCTGTTCCCATTCCGAACACAGAAGTCAAGCCCAGTCGCGGCGATTATACTGCCACAAGCGGGAAACTAGCAAGGTGCCAAATTATACGACAAAGCCACCCAAACGGGTGGCTTTTCGTCTATCAGGATGTTAAAATAGGTAGAGAATAAGGAGAAAGAGATGCTAAACGATAAAGTTGCAATTATTACTGGTGGAACCCGTGGCATTGGTTTAGAAACAGCTCGCGTGTTTTTGGAGAATGGTGCGAAGGTAATCATTTTCGGCTCGCGCCAAGAAACAGTTGACAAGGCCCTCGCTGACCTTAAACAGAGTGGCGCAGAGGTTGAGGGATATTGGCCAAATCTTAATGACTTTGCAGCGGTCGAAAAGACTATTTATGAGATTGCGCAGAAACATGAACGGATCGACATTCTCGTTAATAATGCCGGTATCTCTGCAAACAAGAAGATTGAAGATACTGATCCGGAGGAATTTGCCAGCATTATAGATTTGAACGTCAAAGCTATGTTTAATGTCTCCAAGGCCGTTGTTCCGTATATGAAAAAACAGGGCGATGGCGTCATTTTGAACACGAGCTCCATGGTTAGCATCTATGGGCAGCCTTCTGGCGTCGGTTATCCGGCTAGCAAATTTGCCGTTAACGGCCTTACTAAATCGCTCGCGCGTGAGCTGGCTCCTGCACATATTCGCGTCAACGCTGTTGCACCAGGCATCACAAACACTGATATGGTTGCAAAACTCCCGAAAGAGATGATTGATCCGCTTATTCAGACTATCCCGCTTGGTCGCATCGGCGAGCCTCGCGATATTGCGAATGCCTTTCTCTTTTTGGCGAGCGACCTTGCCAGCTATGTCACGGGCGAAATTTTGTCGGTTGACGGAGCGGCTCGCGCCTAGGGCAATAAATAACAAAACCTCAGAAGAACTTATGGCTAAACCGACCGACTATCAGCTTGACGATTCCGTGACGCCCGCAATGCGCGAGGCCCTGCTTCTAAAGCTCAAAACCCTACCGGCTAGTCCGGGAGTTTACTTCCATAAAAATGCGGGTGGCGAAGTAATCTATGTTGGTAAGGCGGCCGTGCTTAAAAATCGGGTACGTCAATACTTCCACAAGACTCAGAAGGATCCAAAGACGGAAGCTCTTGTTCGCGAAATAGCTGATACTGATTGGATCGTGGTTGATACAGAGATGGACGCGCTCTTTCTTGAGTCGGAAATGATTAAGCGCTACATGCCGAAATGGAATATACTTTTGCGCGATGATAAGACTGTCTCTTATGTTCGAATCGATATGAAGTCGGAGGTGCCATACCTTAGTTTTACGCGGACCCCTCAAGATGACAAAGCGACGTATATCGGTCCATTTTATGGTAAGAGTGCTGTCGAGAAGGCGTTGCGGATTTTGCGCAAAGTTTTTCCCTATTACGATAAACCCTATGATGGTAAAAAGACTCTCAATACAGATCTGGGCCTCACACCGGGGATCGAGGTTGGTCGTATGACACCAGAAGAGTACAAGAAAAACCTACGTAAACTGCGCCTATACCTTGAAGGCGGTCGTCATAAATTGCTCAAAGACCTCGAAAAACAGATGAAAGACGCCGCAAAAGCTGAAAACTTTGAGGAAGCGGCCGAGCTTCGCAAACAACTTTTTGGCCTACGCGAGCTCCAGAAGAAAATCGTCTTCTCGGACAAGGAATTCTTGGATATATCTTCGGACCAAGCCTTAGTCGATTTGCAGATGGCTTTGCGTTTGCCGGAGCCGCCTCGTCGTATTGAAGGTTACGATATTTCTCACCAGTCGGGCACAAACGTGGTTGGTTCGATGGTGGTTTTCGTGAACGGGGCCTCGGATCGTTCCGAATACCGTAAATTTAAGCTTCGCCATCAGAAGAATGACGACGCGGCGAACTTACGCGAGGTAATAGAGCGCCGCCTAAAGCACAAAGAATGGGATTTTCCAAATCTAATTGTGCTCGATGGCGGCATAACCCAAGTTAATGCTGTGCGCGATTTGCTTGAGGCGGAGCATATTGCCGTGATTGGCCGCGATAAGTCTGGTGACCATACCCGCAACGCTGCTGTGCGTATTATCGTGCCGGATGACGATGGTTATAAACTAATTCCGCTACCTGGCAACTCTCATATCGCAAAACTAATCGCCCGAATCGATGACGAGGCGCATCGCTTTGCGATTACCTACCATACTTTATTGAAGCGCAAAAATATGCTAAAATAGCATTATGGAAGTCATGAAATTCTTCGGTGGCACCTGTGCGCCCGACGCTGGCCCCGAATGCGAAGCTATGTTTGACGCCATGCTACAAGGCATCGCGCAGCACGAACAGTTTAGGATGAATGCACCACTATTAGTAATCGCAATTGCACTATTTATTGTGGCGACATTTCTCACCTTTGCTCTAGTTGCTAATAGCCGCGCGGATAAAAATCAGTCCAAATAGGGTCTTACTTTTTGTAATATAAGCACTCGTGCTATAATATATCTATGATCAAGAAACAAATCGTTATTTTTCTATTACGTTGGGCGGCCTCCAGCCTTGGTATGTATCTCTGTATTACGTGGCTTGGCACGGTTAGTGCTGACGCTTCGGCTAATTTTGAGCAGCCTTGGATGCTTTATGTGATAGCCGGTCTCATCTTTTCGCTAATCAACTCGATCGTGAAGCCACTCGTGAAACTTCTGGCTCTGCCGCTGGCGATTCTTACAATGGGTATCTCGACGCTAATTATTAATACTGCAATGGTGGTTCTCACAATTCACCTCTTACCGGGTGTAGAAATGGATATTTGGGGTGCGGTTATCTCAAGTATTGTTATGAGTGTGATAAACTCCGTCCTTAACCTCTTTCTCAGCTAATTTAGGCGAACGCCTTGATTTTGTGCTCTGACCGGAGTATAATATAAACATGAATTTGGGAACACTATTTCAGAGCATTATCTTTATCTCGGCAATTTTATCGATTTTGCTGATTTTATTGCAGCAGCGTGGTGCTTCATTGGGTGCTGGGTTTGGTAGCTCCGGCGAACTTTATACAACTCGCCGCGGTCTAGAGCGCTCGCTTTTTAATGCGACAATTGTTTGTGTCGTGGTTTTTGTAGTTTCGATCTTGGCTTTAATTTTGATTCCAGCGTAATACTAAAACAAAAGGAAGTGGGAGCAAGTTAGTATGAAACCTATCGCCAAAAAGCGTGGCCAAAAGCTCTCCCAGCGTTGGGAACAATTTTCTGAGCGGGCTCGCGAAGGGAGTCGAGAGCATATCCAGGAGAACATCATTGACCGCTTGCCACATGCAAAACGAGTCCGGCTCCTGATTCTTGAGTGGTGTCTGCTAATCGTAATCATTACATCGTTAGCCTTGACGCAGGCTTTTTGGTATAGCCAATCATATTCCGTCCAAGCTTATGTCGACGGTGGTACCTATATCGAAGCAACGACTGGTCGCGTCAATACCCTAAACCCGCTTTTTGCCACCACGAATAGTGAAAAAGTTCTCTCAAAGTTAATGTTTGCCACTCTCTCGACAATCGATTACTCGGGCCACGTTGGGCTTGGTTTGGCGGCCTCGATCACTCCAGACGACACTGGTAAGGTTTGGGCAGTTACCTTGCGTGATGGTCTAAAATGGTCTGATGGTGAGCCGATCACTCTAGATGATGTGCTATATACGATTAATCTCGCTAAGGATCCGACCGTCAACACGACCTATTCTTCGAACTTTGCGGGGGTAACGGTTGAACGAATTGACAACACGCTATTTTTTGCACTGCCTTCGGCTTATGCTGATTTCGATGCAACTTTAAACATTCCGATTTTACCGTCGCATATTTTGGGAGAAGTATCTTCAAGTCAGCTACTTGAGCACAGTTTTAGCACTAGTCCAGTTACAAGCGGTGCTTTTACCTTTAACGCTATGCAGAATGTTTCCGGTGACGGAGAAAAAATCGTCTACCTTGCCTCAAACCCATACTACTATAAAAGTGAGCCAATGCTTAATAGCTTTGCGATTCACACTTATTCCGATCCAGAGGATATCGTGACGGCGATTTCGACTGGTGAAGTTACGGCTACGGCGGAGCTTTCAGCAGTTTATCGCGACCAGATGTCATCCGAACTTATTTATGAGAAACAGACTGCGATCGCGAGCGGGGTCTTCGCCTTTCTAAACACGACCAGCCCGCTCCTAAATAACCTTTCTGTACGTCAGGCTATCCAAAAGGGGATTAACATGTCGGAAATTCGTTCGGTTCTCGGCTACGAATTCCCACTTGACTATCCGATTCTTAGCTCTGAAATTGAGCTGAATGAGTATCCGGAGTTGCCAGCTTATGATCTCACTGCAGCGAAAGAAGCTATCACAGCGGCTGGCGTAGCCGGACAGACCTTACGACTCGCCACAACGAATTCTGGATATTTTCCTCAGCTGGCCGAAATTCTAAAAATTCAGCTCGAGGAACTGGGCTTCGTGGTTGACTTGTCAATTTCAGCGCCTGGTCAAGAATTCTTTGTTAACGTTATCCGTCAGCGCGACTACGATATCTTGCTTTACGAAGTCGAACTTGGGGCCGATCCAGATCTTTTTGCCTACTATCACTCATCGCAGTCTTCAAACTCGGGTCTAAACCTCTCGAATTATGCCAATGCCTTGGTGGATGATCTAATTTTGGGTGCTCGCACCTCAATGGATCTGAGTGCTCGGGTAAGTAAATATGAAACCTTTTTGCGGCGCTGGGTGAATGACGTTCCGGCTATCGGTATTTATCAAGCTAGCCTTACCTACTATTTTAACCGTAATGTTCGTGCTTTCTCAGAGGAAGATCGCCTAGTTTATGCAACTGACCGCTTCGTGGATGTCGAATATTGGGCGGTAAACAAGTCTGCTAAGAATCGTACCCCTTGACAAAATATGTAATCTGTGCTACAATGGTAGTATAAGGTATCAGCTTGCCTGATGCTCCGCTTTTCTTTGCTTCCAAATTTTCACAAAATGTGCTAATATAATAGATATGAGAAGCTTATCTACGGAACTAAAATCAGAAATTGGTAAAAAAGTCAGCGTTTCCGGCTGGGTGAATTCTCGCCGTGATCATGGCGGCCTGATTTTTATTGATCTCCGTGATCATAAGGGTGTGATTCAGCTTGTAATTACTCCGGACGTAGCAGAAGCTTTCAAAACCGCCGAAGGTCTGCGTGATGAATTTGTTATCTCGGCGACTGGAAATGTGCGTGAGCGTGCTCCAGAGCTTAAAAATCCTAACATTGAGACTGGTGATATTGAGATTGTCGTCGATGAGCTAACTTTGATTAATAAATCTGAACCTTTGCCAGTCAATACGCACGACGAAGGTGATCCGTCGGGTGAGGACTTGCGTCTTAAGTATCGCTACCTCGACTTACGGCGCCCATCGATGCAACAAACCTTGAGACGACGAGCCGAGTACTATCGTTGTATGCGTAGATATATGGACGAGCATGATTTTATTGAAGTCACGACCCCGATTCTTGCAAACTCGTCACCAGAGGGCGCGCGCGATTTTCTCGTACCTTCACGTTTGCACCCAGGAAAGTTCTATGCCTTGCCACAAGCTCCGCAGCAGTTCAAACAACTTCTGATGGTGGGCGGGATCCCGCGTTACTATCAGATTGCGCCGTGCTTCCGCGATGAAGATCCACGCGCTGATCGTCTCTATGGTGATTTTTATCAGCTTGACTGCGAGATGGCTTTTGTTGATGATGGGGAAGTCGTTCGACAGACGCTTGAGCCGTTAATTAAACAATTAGTGACCGAATTTGCTGGCAAAGAACTCGTTAGTAATGATGTTCCGCGGATTCCCTACCGTGAGGCGATGGAAAAATACGGCACCGACAAGCCTGACTTGCGTTATAGTCTCGAGATGGTGGATTTGACTGAGGCTTTGAAGAATGTTGAGTTTAAGGTTTTTCAAGCTCCTTGCGTGAAGGCCATTCGGGTGCCGGGCGGGGCTAGTTTTACTCGCAAACAAATCGATGAGTTTACGGATCTTGCTCGGAAGAATGGCGCTGGCGGTTTAGCCTATATTGTCTTTGGTGATGGGGAAGCTAAAGGTCCAGTGGTGAAGTTCCTGAAAGATGAAGAATTGAAGGCGGTTCGAGAGAAAACTGGTGCAGAGGATGGAGATGCGGTGTTCTTTGGTGCGGATGAACGTGAAAAAGTCAACAAAGTACTTGGTGCTGTACGGATTGCATTTGCAGACACGCTTGGTCTAAAGGATGATAATAAAGTCGCCCTTTGTTGGATCGTAGATTTTCCGTTTTATGAATGGGATGATGGCGCAAATAAGCTTGACTTCGGTCACAACCCATTCTCGTTGCCGAAGGGTGGACTAAAGGCGATTCGTGAGACTGAGAATAAACTTGATATCGTCGCTGATCAGTACGATATGGTAATGAACGGTTACGAAGTTTGCTCAGGCGCAGTGCGAAACTATAACCCAGAGATTATGTACGAAGTTTTCGGCGTACTTGGCTACGATCAGGAGTATGTCGCTAAGAAGTTTGGCGGAATGCTCAACGCTTTCAAGTTTGGTGCACCTCCTCACGCTGGTTGTGCCTTTGGTATCGACCGTATGTTTATGGTACTCGAAGGCTTAAAGAATATTCGCGATATTGTCGCCTTCCCGAAGAATGGTTCAGGCGTTGATTTGATGATGAACTCGCCGTCTGCTGTTGACGACAATCAACTTGAAGAAGCTCATCTCGCGATTATTGAAGACGAAGAATAACCCTGTGCTATAATATCTATATGGTATGTGTGGCTGCGTTTATTATCCTGTGTCTTGTTGGTGTTTTTGCTGCTTTCTTAAGCATCTTTCGCCGCGATATCGGTCGAAAATACTGGGCAGTTTTTAAGAAAGCTTGGGGTTGTGTCGGCAAGAAAGTTCGGCTGCAGAAGTGTGAGACGAACTTTAAGGATGATGTTAAAAATAGTCTTCTTAGCAAGGTGGTTCTTAAACATCCAAAATGGGTTAAGCCATTAGGCGTTGCGAT
>CANEKB010000054.1 GCA_947427985.1 uncultured Candidatus Saccharibacteria bacterium | reverse complement strand
GGGTCATACCAATTTTGGTGCCGATGATGACTTGCATCCTTTTCCTTTCCCTTATAACAACACGAAATCTAGACTAATGAGTGGTCCCTCTTACTTCAGTCGATCGGCTCTGCTCTCTCAAAGGCGGAACCGACGGACTAAGCGCGAGGCCTGCCCTGTCGTCTAGTCGCATTGTCGTTATTAGACTATACTCGTTGATTTTATCATAGATTTAAGGTAAAAACAAGCCCCATTTTCTCTGATTTCGTTGCGACCTCGGACGATAGATATATGACTATTGACTTTTTCGATAAGGTGTGATATAATGGAAGGGTAGGCTAGTGCCTTGTATCGATTTAAAAAGGTGGTGAAAAACATGAAGGACAAGAAGCTGGGCATGGCGTTCTTGGTGCTGAAGTTGGTTCTGGCATCGGTTTATCTGGTCTTGATTGCGCGGGATTTCTCTAACAAATGGCACAGTATCCAAGAATCTCAGGACTTTGCAGATGCTGAATAGGGGGAATGAATGTGAAATTTCGTAAACTCGCAATTATCCTAGCGGGTGGACTTGGCGTCACTGCGATGGCCGCTGCGGCCGTAACCTTGAAGGGCTACATACTGTTTGATGTTGGCTATGATGTTGGCTACCGAGCGGGGGTTGCAGATATGCGCAAGCTCGGTTTCAAGGTGTCTCCCGAGGAGCCCGATGAAAAACAGTTTGAGCATGTGGCGCCGCCAGTTGATGGCGCCAGCACTCCGATGACGCAAGGTGACAACAAGGGGAATGATGGCCGAGGTGGCGCCTATGGTGGCGGACGATAACTTCGGCGTAGCCGGATTGCACCTGTGATCTTTTTGTCTACCAACCACAATCCCTCTAGCTACGGCTAGGGGGACTTTTTAGCTTATTAGACACCAGGGCTGAACATTTTGAGTTTTTTGCGGTGTTCTTTATAACGTGGGTCGTGGCTGCCAACTTCGCGCCAGAAGGCCTCGGAATGGTCCATGTGGTTTAGATGGGCTAACTCATGAATAATAACATAATCTCGGAGCGGTTCTGGTATTTGCATGAGACCAATATTTAGCGAAATCGTGCGAGTGCTACTGCAACTACCCCAGCGAGTTGCAGCATGGCTGAGTCTGCATTTGTCGTAGTTGTAGCCATATAACTTAGCATAATATTCTAAGCGATATGGTAAGTAGTCCTTTGCTTTTTTCATGAGGATCTTTTTTTTGGCGTCACGAGCACGCTGGGTGCTTGGGTCGCTCAGGGGGATTTTTTCACGAATTAAGTCGCGGTTGACTTTTAGAAAACGTCGCACCAAAAAATCACTAGTGTGCTGCGGGACAGACATTTGCAGCCTTCCAGATGGTGATACGGAAAAACGCACACTACGTGAGAGTGGGTTTTTGCGCACAATAACTTCGCCGAATTCGGCGTCATTAATAATCATTAGTCTAGCAGCCTAGAGCTGGGTCAAAACCTGCTTTAGCTGAGTATGATAAGTATGTTTGCCGGAGAGAACGATTGGCGCCTCTGCGTCGGACGGAGCCTCGAGGGCCTTAATACGGTTATCGTAGACGGTCTTGGCCTTTTCGACGGATTTGAGTTTGTTCTTGAGGCGCATGCGGATTGTGCTGACATCGGTCTGAATCCAGATGAGCGTTGGCGTATAGCCAGCGGCGCGGAGAATTTCAGCAAGCTCGCGACGATCTTTTTCAGTTTCATTTCCACCTTCAAGGACAAGGGTCGAGCCGGTCTTGGCGATTTCAGAGACAAGGAGCAAGATGAACTGGCGAGAAAGGTTGTGTTTTTCTTTCAGAGCATCAAGATCATAAAAAGTTGCATTGAATTGTGCTGCAAACTGTTCGCTGAATGTCGTCTTGCCACTGCAGGGTGCACCAAAAACTAGAATCGCGCGCTGGCCGCTCGGTGAGTGTGATTTGTTACCTTCCATATACCTCCATTAACGTTTACCTTCCTTTGGTTCTATTGTAGCACACTTTGCGCTGTTCGAGATAAGAATTTGTGCCGGATAGTAGAAAAACCACACAAAAAAGTTTGCCGGAGTGTAAAGATGGGCTGGAAGGAGGTAGATTTTGGAGAGAAAGGATATGCCAGTACGAATGTCGCAGCTGGCAAAAAGGGCGAAACCATAGAAAGCTAACTTAGCGTGCAAGTTTTTAGGATCGTCGTTTCGCCAGCGTAGTGAAGCGATGAGATTAAGAGTAAGCGTGACCGCATAAAAAGAACAGACTACATAGATCGGCTCGGCAAAGCGAAAAATTAGTGCTAGCGTAATCATGATTATTGCTGCGGTACTAAAGAGGATAATAGCCTCACTATAGCGCGCCCAGTCGAACCGAACGAGATGGACGAGTTGAGCTAAGACAAAGACGATAAGTCCAGGAATAGAGGTGTTGTTGAAAGCGAGAAATAGATCGGCTAAACAGGTAAGGAATAGCGCTAGAATGAGTAGACGATCGCGCGGAAAGTACACGGTAGCATAAACAAAACAAAGGAAGATGCTGGCTACTTTGACTGCGCCAAGAAAGAATGATTCCTGAGCAAAAATACCAGCAAAGATGATGATTGCATAAATAATTCCCCAAGCGATTAACCAAGGCGGAGCGACACGAAATTTGTTTATAGGAGAGTGCGGCATCTTCATTTTCTTAGTTTATCATGAAGCCAGCCAAACCGCTAGGAAAGCTAAAAACAAGGAAAACATTTAAATATATTCTAGGCCAGCCTAAGTTCTAGACTTTCTTCAACCGGGGTGAGCCTCTCAAAATCGAATCCCTCGCTCCACTCGGGCCGTGATTTTGACCCGGCTCAGCCCGAGTGGTCGGAGCCACATGGTTTCAGAAAGTTTAGAACTTAGGCTGGCCTGTACAATATCATTTGTCTTTTCCTTATTTCTTTCATCCTCCCTTGATTACTCTATAGCTAGACAACGGAGGGAGAAGCCATGGTTATTCGAATCTATGCCATTAGGATTATAGCGTTCTTCATCTTGCTGAAAAACAATAGCTACACCACTAGTGGGGGCTTCTTTTGATGACCAATACCGAAGGAGGCGACCAGGCCAGTTGACGCCAATAAAATCAATATGTGGGCACCCGCTGCGGACGAAGGATACCGAGCAGCTTGTACAGGTTATACGAGTTCAACTTGATTTTATCTTTGTTACTTTTGTTAACTCTGAGTCTAATTAAGCGAAATATCGACAACTATTACAGAGATATGATGTATTTGAACTAATTCTTGAGGAATGAGTTCATTCGTCCGCAGCGGGTGGATCAAGATGGATACAGCGTCTGCGTTTGGATGGTCTGGGCTTGAGTCATCAACAAGGTCGAGTCAAGGCAATGGATTATACTCGCCATACATTCGAATTACTATTGACGTAACTATCATGGTGCAAAGACTTTCTTTTGGCTTCTCCCTCCGTTGTCTAGCCATAGAGTAATCAATAGGGAGGAAGAAGAAGTTCTGCCTATTCTATTCTAAATACATAATATCTAGGTCGACGTCGCCCTCAATGCCGGGAACTTGGCCAGAGCTGGACATTTGCCAAATCCAATAATCGCCTTCGTAGGTGACGAAATCATAATATTGAGCGAGCCAAACAGGGTATTTTTCTGGTTCCCAGATGTTGGTCATGTAATTTTTGCTACCGTAGAGTGAACCGTGATAACCGGCGGCATTAACTGTGTCGAGGTAGGCATTGGCAACTTGGTTAATAGTGTGGAAGCTCATGTTGGTTTGGTTAAAATTGCTCCAGTCTTCCCAGTCAAAAGCGATGCCGAGCTTGAGCTCACAGCCATGAAGCTGCTCGATAATCCAATTTGCCTGGGCGGCAGCTTCGGTGATACTGTCGGCATAAGAGTAGAAATAAACACCGATTGGTAACCCAACGGCGGTAGCGCCGGCAAGATTAGCTTCAAAATAACGGTCGAGGACGTATTCTCCGCCGTAACCAACTTGATAGCCAATACGGATAAAAGCAAACTCGACGCCAGCGGCTTTTGCCTTTGTCCAGTCGATTTCCCCTTGCCAGGCTGAAACGTCGATGCCAATTTTGGTCCGATCGGTTTTATGCTCAGCGATGACCTCCGTAATAGGTAGTTTTGGGGCGGTGACAGGTTGGGTTTGGGAGGAGTCTTTGGGCGGGTCGATCACGTGAAGAGTAAAAGCCTGGGTCGTACGGTTGCCGCTGGCGTCGGTAATGATGTATTCTAGCTCGTAATTCCCTACTAAGCCCAGATCGTAAGTGCCGGAAATTTCACGGCGCGGGCGGTCGTCAAGATTATCGCCGCTCAACATAAGATCAGTAAGATCACCTGTGTAATCTTTGTAAACGGTGTAACTAGTACCGCCGTAAATACGCGGGGCAATACGGTCAATAACTTCTATCGTAAAATTACCTGAGCGTTTGCGACCTTTGACGTTAGTATACCCATAAGCCACTTCGTGTGAGCCGAGCTGATCGGTTGGAATAGCTGCATCTTCGACAAGTTCGCCGTTTATGGATTCAAGAAAATCAGAAATTGTTACCGTACTATTGTAATCGGCTACGAGTTCTGGTTTAAGGACGACTGATTCAGCATCGAGACGGTGGTTTTCGACAATGCGGTAAATAATGTTTACGCTACTAATGACAAAAAGAAGGCTAATGATCCCGATAAAATAGCGCCAATCGAGGGAGATTTTGCGACAAGCGAAAGTAAGGGTGGCAAAAGTCGCAAATAGTAGGACGCCACCAAAAATCTGTCCGGGTATAGAAATAGCGTCAACGATTAAACTGCTGCCGATAAAACCAATAATTCCGCCAGCGAGCAACAGAATGATTGCGCGTAAGATGGTGGGCGTTTTGGGGCTTTTGGCCAGATCGGCGAGATAGAGATCCATACTAGTATAATAACAGGATTTGAAGAAAAGCCAAGGTGAGACTTTTTGCGGTGTAGCATTTGTATAAAATTTATCCCGCAGATTAACTGCGGGATGCACTGGAACGTGTTAATATTCGCGATCGCTATTGTTGGTTGAAGGGTTACCTAAGGCAAGCATGGAATAGGCGAGCGAAAGCAGGACTTTTGGCCAGAAACCGATGACGGCGAATCCACCTAGGGTTGCGCTGAGGATACTAAGGGCAATGACGTGGATGAAGAAAATCGCAACAAATCCTACAATTACCCAGAGTGGATTATCAAAGAATAAACCAACGAACATGATTACGGCACAGACGATGACTACTGCTATCCCGATCAGCCAGAATAATATCGCTGCCAGAATTAGTGTGCCAAGGCTGTCTATTTGGATGACGTCTGGAAAGAGCTGGTTCGCTACAAAAAGAATCAATCCAGTGATAAAAAAGTTCAAAATCCGTCGCATTTAAATTCCCCCTAAAATATTTTTTGCACAGTGGATTCTGGTTCATTTTATCACCCCCCCCCCCCTACTTGTCAAGTCTTATGATATACTATCTTAGTATCGAAAAGGCGAGCAGATGGCGCTACTTTGGTTACAAAGTCTCTCCGGAGGGATCTTTTTCAGGCAACAACGGCTTGTTCTTTAATAAATTGAGGATTTTTGTCGTGAGCGGACGAAAAAGTAGGTAAAGCAAGTAGCCGATAGCTCCGCCTAATACGTTATTAATAATGTCGGTGATGTCGGATGAGCGTAAGCTACTTAGGAGTGGTTGGATGATCTCGATCGTGAGACTGAGGAGGAAGGTGAAGAAAACTGTGCGTATGAAACTTGGTTTTTTGTGACTGACCAGCGGAAGTTGAAAACCGAATGGAACTGTCATGATGACATTAAGAATAACCTGACGAACGAAATCGCCACGGCCTAAAGTGACGTCAATGAAGGGCTCGAGATTCATTGGAATGTAATCATGATTAAAAATGAAGGGTAGAGAGGTGACGATTGGCATGAGTGTAAAATATAGTACGAAAGCTAGGTAGATATACATCAAGGTATTCACCATGAGTTTGTCGCGACCTTTGGCTTTCCAGTTTTTATAAAACGAGAAAATATAAACTAGCGCCAGGATGACGAAATCGATAACGACCGACATGTTTATAGTGTATCCTGACTACTAGCCACGAGAACTTTACCAATAATCTCTTTGCGAAGGTATAAATGATTAGAGATGAGCCATTGATTTTGCTTTTTGAGGCCTAGAAGTTTCGTGAAGTAACTATCAAGCGAACTCGAGCTTGTTAGGATGTAGTTCTTTTGCTCGGAAATGCAGATAATACTAACGATCCAATCGGTATAATTGGCGTTCATGATTTTTTGTATCTGCTCTTGTTGTTTAATAATATCCTTGGCTGCCCAGAGGGTTAGTTGTCCGAAACCTAGAATGCTTGTGCTGTCGAGCGGTGATTTGAGCGGTTTGCAATCGTTTAGCAAAGCCTGGGGTAAGTCGCTGATAATAGCGTTACTAACGGCGGAAAAATACCAGGTCGTGTAATCTGCTAGTGTAGTATTGGCGATTTCAGTGAGTTTTTTAGCGGCAAGGCGGTCGCGTTCGGTAGTAGTGTTAGCAGTAAAATTGAGAGTATTGTCGAGTATCGCGCCGAGGAGAAGCCTGGCGATCTGGGGCGATATTTTGCCATAATCCCAGCACTCACCCCACCATTCAAAAATTGAAGTCGCAACGGCGCCGATTTTTTCGATGATAGCTTTGTTACCGATACGTTCCTGCCAATATGTTTCGTAGCCGGGATGGTGGTCGATAATCTCAAGGATCTGACCGTCGGGAATAAGACGATTGATAGCTTCTGGGATCGAGACGTCGAGGATGATCGCTTCGTCGTCGGGCTGAAAGTCAAAGGTTGCATTCTCTTGGTCGGGAAGACGAAGCTCTTCAGGTACGCTGTAATTTGGCGCCATCGGGATATAAGTTCGGGCGGTTTTTCCACGTTGGTTTAGAAGATCGGCGTAGGCAAGAATCGAGGCATAGGCATCAATGTCAGCATAGTCACCGACGATAGGTAACCAAATCATAGTTTAGTTTCCTTTGAATCTATTTTTTCGCGGGCAAGTTTTTTGGTGGAAGAATTTTCTTGAGGATCCATGAGTATATTATAGCATGGTGCCTGCGTTATAATACGTTGTATTCGACTTCTTGGATGGTATTTAACGATAGCTGCGGATATACTAGCTCTGTTTTCAGCAATACTGTAATTTATCTTTTAGTATATATTCCGAGTATTAAGCCATTTTCTTCTTTTAGATCTTTTAGTTTTAGGTTTACAGTTTTATTATTGTCTTCAAAAAGCCTAATTCCGCTTCCTAAAATAACTGGGACTGTTGTAATTTGATATTCATCAATTAAATTTTCTTGTATACCTGATATAAC
>CANEKB010000053.1 GCA_947427985.1 uncultured Candidatus Saccharibacteria bacterium | reverse complement strand
AGTGTAACTTTCTCTTCCGAGATGACGCCCGGCTGATAGCGACAACAGGAGCGTTGAAAAGGTATTAGTAAGGCTACTTAGGGAGAATATAAGAATGCTCACCCTGGTTGAGGAAAGTCTAGAATTAACTAATCTAAGGATATATTATCTTTTCCTTATTACAACCAATACGACACTTCATCAAACAACGGCATCTGCTTCCCTCTCCACATCGACAATACCTCTCCGTTTTCACCTAATGCCAAAATCGTTGGGTACTCCACGATGTCATAAGTCCGACAAAAATCCACCCCCTCTCGACCATCCGGGCTCATACTCTCAACCTCTCGTCCTGTTCGTCGCTCGAATTCCACCAGCCACTCTTCTACCGTTCGCGAATAATCTTCTCCTTCGCGCCAAACACACACCACCCTCATTATTTTACGCCCTTTCTACTTCTCAAAATCTTTTCAAAATCGTCCAAAGTTTGAAATTTCATAAAAACGCTCGCATAGCGCACATAGGCTACCTCGTTATGGCTCGCCAAAACGTCCAGCACCGCCTCACCAATCTGTTGCGCCGTCACCTCATCATCATAAGTTATCCTAAGCAGTTCTACGACTTTATCTACAACATCTTCAACCTCGAGATCCGACTCCATGAATTTGCCCACGCTCCGACGCACTGACATGATTAACTTATCCCGGTCAAAGATCTCACGGTTTCCGCTACGCTTTTTCACAACCAACGGCGGCAGCTCTATCCGTTCGTAGGTCGTAAATCTCCTTCCGTCTACACTCACGCGCCGCCGGCGAATAGTCTTTCCGTCGTCTGCCTCCCGACTCTCTAGAACTTTACTATCTCCAATTCTCGGCAGGCTACCCATAAGTTAATCTCGCTTCCCGCGTAGTCGGTCCCGAAGAGTTGGTGGAACATCTAGGTCATCCTCTTGTTCACTGTTTCGGATGTTGTCCCACATGTTCGTACGATTCTCGGATGCGAAATCGTTTGTCACAGACTCCACTGTCCGGTGTTCTGGTTCGGGTCGTTCAACTTTCGGCTCGCTCACTATTGGTTCACTTCTATGACCATAGCTACCCATCTCATTCACGCTCGGGGCACTCCCAATCGTATTAGTATAGCCACTACCATACCCGCCGTAGCTATCCACCGGCTCTTCCTTCACTGGTTCAGCCGCTGCTCGCTCCGCGTCAAGCTTCCGATAGTATTCCGAGTCAAACCCTGTCGCCACTACCGTAACCACCATCTCATCTTCCAATTCTGGACGGATACTAGCACCAAAGATAATATTTGCGTCCGGCGAAACTGCCTGAGTAATTACCTCGGCTGCTTCCTGAATTTCGCTCATCGCCATATCATAACCACCCGCCACGCTAAAGAGCACACCACGCGCACCATCAATCTTTACTTCAATCAGTGGCGACTCGATCGCCTGTTGCGCTGCTAAGGTTGCCCGATTGTCACCCGAAGCCCGACCAATTCCCATCAAAGCTGACCCAGCGTTCTTCATGATCGCTTTCACATCAGCAAAGTCAAGATTAATTAGCGAATGCTCGGTAATGAGCTCAGAAATCCCCTGCACACCTTGACGCAAGACGTCGTCAGCAATCTTAAACGTCTCTGTCAACGGAGTCCGCGGATCAATCGTCTGGAGTAAACGATCATTCGGGATTGTAATCAGGGCATCTACTCGCTGCGATAGCTCGTCAATCGCTCGATCTGCGTTTTCGCGGCGACGCGCACCTTCGAACGTAAACGGCTTAGTCGCTACACCAACGGTCAGAATATCACGGCCCTTCGACTCTTCCGCCACTACTGGGCCCGCCCCCGATCCTGTACCGCCACCTGCACCTAGCGTGATGAACACCATATCCGCACCTTCTAGCGCCTTACCAATCGCCTCACGTCCGTTTTCGGCCGCCTCACGTCCTTTGTCCGGATCACCACCGGCGCCTAGCCCCTTACCAATGTGCACCTTCACATCAGCCGTCGAATGATGCAAGGCCTGCGCATCAGTATTCACCGCTACGAACTCCACCCCGGCAAGACCGATTTCCTTCATCCTTGCGACCGCTGAGCCGCCTGCGCCACCTACACCGACAACCTTAATGCTTGCTGAACTCTCTACCTCTGTTGGCTTAATCTCAGGCATATTTTTCTCCACTTATCTATCTCTAATATAGCACACCTCCCAGCCTAACACAACCAGTTCTTCCCTATTTTTTCGTCAAAAAAGTCTGGAACGCCCTCCCCTGAACAACTTTTTTACTCAATTTTTATAAAAGCTTAAGCTTATCTTAAAATAACCTTAAAACTTCCCCAACACTTTCTTGAAAAAACCGCCCTTCTTACCTGATTTTTTCGATCTTTTCTGCATCTTCTTTGGCACACCACTTCCCCCACCATCCGCTGCCATCAACATCAGACCTACGGCCGTCGCATATTCTGGTCGCTCAACGGCATCTGTTACTCCTGTCAACCCAGCCGGCGCCCCAATCTTCACCGACGTATTCAGAGTCGCTCGCACAAATTTTTCAATATCTCGCATCCGTGCACCACCGCCCGTCAAAACCACTCCTTCCGGGAGCCTTTGCTCGTAACGCGCCTTCTTTAGTTCTTTGCGCACCAACTCCAAAATCTCCTCCAACCGCGCCTGCACCACCTCGTCAATTTGATCGCGTTCAAAACGCAACTCTTTACCGCGCCAACGAATCACAACCGGGCTCTCGCTCTCACCAAAATTCCCCGTCGCAAAGCGTCGCTTGATCTCTTCTGCAATCTCCGTATCAATCGCCAGCATCACGGCCAAATCGTTCGTAATGTTATTCGAACCAACCGGCACTACACCAATATATTGCAAATCATTTTCCTCAAAAATTGCCACTCCTGTCGTCGCCGCGCCAATATCTACTACTGCAACGCCATTTTCCATCTGGCGTTCCGTTAAGACCGCACGTGCCGCCGCAATCGCGCTTGGTACCACCTGCTCAGCTGCCGCATTCGCAAGCTCCGCCACCTTACAAAGATTGTCATAGTTCGGCGTAATTGTTGATACAACATTCGCTTGCATCTCCAACCGTGAACCGGTCATCCCTAACGGGTCCTTAATACCACCCTGCCCGTCTAAAATAAACTGCAACGGCACCACTCTAAGCACACGATGATTCGGAGAAGTTCGCCCCTGGAGCGCCACTTCCTCTACCCGCTCCAAATCATCAATGTTAATCTCGTGCTCGATCGCCCCTACCGCAATCATCCCCTCTGTCCGCGTCGAAATAATTTGTGAACCATTAATCGAAAAAGCTGCCGAGTTCACATTATAGCCGCTCATTCGCTCGACGTCACAGAGTACCTTATTAATAGCCTGCTGTGGTCCAGCCAAGTTCGCCACTACCCCACGACGCATACCAGAATTCGGCGCCTCGCCGTAACCAATCACATTTAGCTGCCCATTCGCGCTAATACTCGCAACCACCGCCCGAACGTTCGCCGTCCCGACGTCAACCCCAGCTACGTAGCGTGAAATTTCATCCATAAGCTTATTATATCACCGCTAATCCGGTAGCGTCAACACCTCACAACCATCTTCGGTTACCAGTACCGTATGTTCACAATGACAACCGATCGACCCATCTTTCATTCGTACGGTCCAATCGCTATCTTTATCAACGTAGTTTGATGGCTTACCGAGACACGACATTGGTTCAATACAAATTGTATCGCCCACTTTAAGTGTGTAGCCATGTCCCCTAATTCCATAATTCGGCACCCACGGTTTCTCGTGCATAGTTTTGCCGATTCCATGCCCAACGTAGTTCTCGATCACTCCAAGCTTCCCCTTACGCAAGACCTTCTCCACTGCGTAACCAATATCACCAATCTTCGCACCTGCCCGCACCACATCAATTCCTGCCCACATCGATTTCTCGGTCGTCTGAATCATCTGTTTTACCGCCGGTGAACCCTTCCCTCCCACGATCATCGTAAAGGCTGAATCGGTGTAATAACCGTCATACAGTACATCGAGGTCGAAGCTCACCTTATCACCTTCTTCAAGCGGTTCATCAGTCGGTGCCCCATGCACCAAAGCGTCGTTCACTGAAATACAAATTGCCCCTGGGAACTTCTCTTCTAGAAAATCATAAGCCACCTTCGCTCCGCGTTCCTCGATCGTCTTCCTTACCCAAGCATCAATTTCCTTACCAGTCATCCCCGGTTTTACGTAAGCTTTCAAATCTCTCAAGACTCCCCCTAAAATCTTCCCTCCTTTACGCATAGCGGTAATTTTCTTCTCCAACTCTGCCAGACTCTCACTATCTTGTATAAGTTTTTTACTCACTTTCTACCTCCGTTACTACCGCTTTTAGACGCTCAAAAACCTCGTCCGGCGTCCCTGTTCCGTCAATCTTCGTAATTTTCACGCCCTTAGCCGATAATATCTCACAAACTGAATAAATATTTTGTTCAACAATTCGAAAACGCTCCTCTATTGCACCCCTATCAAGGTCATCCGCTCGGCCCCGCAACTCTAGCCGCTTATAAAGCTCTTCCTTCGGCACCTCAATAATCACGACTAGCTGCATCACCTCAGCGATATTTTCCGCAATCCATTCCGCTTGCTCAACATCGCGCGGGAAGCCATCCAAAATCGCATCGCGACCACTCCGTACCACTTCGGCCATTTTTTCAGCCATCAATTTCACGGTTAGCATATCATCGACTAGTTTACCCGACTCTTGAATTCGGCTAATTTCTGGATCATTCGCGTCGCGCAGTACTTGTCCTGCCGAGATCCATACTCGACCAGTCAACTCTGCTAATTTTTTCCCCTGCGTACTCTTGCCCGAGCCCGCCAAGCCCATTAATATAATCATCTTCTTCCTTTCATCTCATTATAGCATAAATAAGTCTTGGCAAATAGAGAAAACTTTGCTATAATACAGGGCATATGGCAATCAAAGTTACTAGAAAAGACCAGAACGAGGCGAACGAGAACCTAATCCGCCGCTTCAATCGCAAGGTTTTGCAGAGTGGTATCATGCCCCTCAAGAAGTCGCAGCTACGTTTTTCGAAGCCGATTTCTAAGCGCGAACGTCGCAATAAGGCAATCATTCGCGAGGCCCGCCGAGCTGAAAAAGCCGAGCGTATGCGCCTAGGGCTCAAATAAAATATCTCCACCGACCGGTGGAGATATTTTATTTTTAGGCTATTCTTCTCGGGTTCTCATAAAAACAAAACTGTAAAGCTAGGGTGGTCAGGCGGGTATAAGTTTGGGTGATTTTGTGAGTATTTCCCGGCTGAGCTGGGTCAAAATCATGGAGCGAAGCGATCGATTTTGAGAGGCTCACCGGCTCACGAAAACATCCAAACTTATACCCGCCTGACTACCCTAATTTTACAATCCTTCCTTCGACACTTCGAATCCCCCGAAACTCATTCTCCGTTAGCGTAATCCAAGCATCAATAATCTCTCCACCACTCAGCTTCAGATATTCCTCCGGCGCATAAAAACACATCAGTTTAAAGCTCTTGCCCTGTTTGTCCCAAACCGTCAAGCGCAGATGTTGCCCATCTGTGCCCAACTTACCCACATCTACTACTCTCACCCCCGAAAGCAAAAATACTGGCTCGGCGTTTCCTTGCCCATATGGCTCTAGTTTACTCAACTCCTCAATTAGCTCCAGTGACAACTCGGCAAACTCTTCCACTACCACATCGGCCTCGGTTTCCAAAAAGCGTTCCTGATCCTGCAAATTTAGCGCCCAATAATACTCATTTACCGCCGTTCGGAAGTCCTCCAGCCCATCTGCTGCCAACTTCACCCCGCACGCCCCTGCATGTCCGCCACCACCAATAATATACTTCTGGCAAATATCCAACGCCGTCGCCAAGTTAAAGTCGCCAAAACTCCGTCCCGACCCCTTCAAAATTCCTTCCGCTGGACCAAAAACAAATGCCGGTCGTCGATAATTTTCCGTCAATCGCCCCGCAATAATCCCCAAAATCCCCTCGTGCCATTCTCCCGAGACCACAATCACCGGATCGTCACTAATCCCCTGCTGCTCAATCTCTTTAATCGCTGTCTGCTGTTGCTTACGACGTTCCTTATTTAAAGTCTCCAACTCCAAGGCAAGTTGAGCCGCTACTGGCCGTCGTTTTGCCATTAAAAGTTCTAAAGCCTTCTCCGCTGTATCCATCCGTCCCGCCGCGTTCAGCCGCGGACCAATCTGAAACCCGATCGCCTCGCTGTCTAGCTTCTTTACCCCCGCAAGCAACATCAATTCTTTTAATCCTGGTCGTCTCGTCTTCTCTAAGACCAGCATCCCATAACGACAAAGCCGACGATTTTCGCCCGTTAGCGTCATGCTATCACAAATTGTGCCGATTGCAACTAAATCCAACAACCACTTTTCCTGCCCATTCGGAATTAACCCGGCTTTGACTAGTGCCTGCGCCAGCTTAAACGCTACTCCCACTCCTGCTAATTCCCTCAATTCCAAAGCCTTCTCCAGCTCATCCCTCCCCGGCAACCAATCGCGCCGCTTCGGATTCACTATTGCTATCGCCTCCGGCAGTTCCTCGCCACACTCGTGATGGTCTGTCACTACCGTATCCACCCCGAGCGCCTGCAGCTCAGCTACAATCTCATTATTGCGGCTACCGCAGTCCACTGTAAAAACTAACGTTACCGGCTTCTCCTCAGTTTTCTGCTGAGTTTCGGCGACTTTTTGAACAACTTTTTTACTCATTCCATAGCCGTCCGTGAAACGATTCGGCAACATAATTTCGATTTCCTTCACTCCAGCCAAACTTAAAGCATCACATAGTGCTGTACTCGCCGTCACTCCATCCACATCATAATCGCCATAAATCAGAACTCGCTCACTCCGTTCCACGGCCTGCTTCACTCGTCCGATTGCCTTTTCTATATCTGGTAACAAATATGAATCAACCGAATCTTCATATTTTGGCGCCAAAAAAGCGCGATCAAAACCACGCTTCGCCAGTAGCTGTTCTAAAATTTTACTCACCCGATGGTCTTGTCGGCTTTATTAGTTTTTGACATCTGTTGCGACTTTATCACCATACTTTGCAACTCTTTCAATAGTGGGAATTGCTTATTCATTTGATAAATCCGTGTATTCCCCTTCTGAGTCATAATGAGGAAACTACCCCGTTCTAGACGTTGCAATTCACGCTGGATATTGCCCGGATCTTCCTTAATTAATTTCGAAAGCGCCCGCACGTGCGTCTTAAAATCTGGATATTTCGCGAACACCACCACAATCTTTCGTCGTACCCGTGATGTAATAAAAATATCTAGCATAATTCCTCTCTTTTCCTCAATTATACGCCCCTATACCAGTTTTAGCAAGTAATTTTTACAACACTAACCACTAACGTTTAATTTAGTTCATTCAACCCGCCTCTACTAATGAACCTCAC
>CANEKB010000052.1 GCA_947427985.1 uncultured Candidatus Saccharibacteria bacterium | reverse complement strand
AACGCCCTCATATAAAAGCCATATAAACAAAAACGACACCGCAAGGGGTGTCTAATCCAACATAAGGCTAGTCAGCTACTTAGTAGCGATGTCGTCTTACGATTGCGGTGCCGTTTCTATGACATCGCAAAATGCGTGCTAGTATGCCAAAAAATCCTTATGTTGTATTAGACACTTATAGTTTATCAAGTCGAACCGCTTTTGCCAATACTTGTTTTTGTAAAAATTTCATATTCTAAAATCCGAACGTAGATTTTTTATTAGAAAATGAGTGAGACATAATATAAGCTAGCTGTCCTATTGATTAGAGCCTAACCTTCTTCATTCTCCTACTTGATTACTCTATATGGCTAGACAACGGAGGGAGAGGGTGCGATGGCGGTAAGTCCAACCAACTAGGGTGGTATTCTCATTATTTATGCCTATGTTGTAGGCGGTGCTTAGAACATCACGCGATAATGATGTCCAGAAACTGGAGGTTTGGCCTGCAAACGTAGTATAACCACTTTTTACCACATAACCGCTGCGGACGAAGAACGGAAAGTCGAAAAACGACCCGTAGGCCGTTTTTCGAAATGAGAAAATGCTTCTAGAGAATTACTATCTCGAAGACGCTCGTGGAGAGTGCAAGTAATAGAGTTCCGAGGATAAAAATTGTGATTTTGTCGGAGTTAACGAAAATTTCCAGCAGCGTCTTCTGACTGAAGCGCGACATTAGTAGATAGAGAATAACGAGTGCAATACAAATACTCTGGATGGCTAGACTGACGAAATACGGTGTGCGGGAGATCTCGGTCTTGCTGGTGAGAGCGCCTGTTGGATTTTCGATCTTTTCGTTTGTTGAACCCTGTTCGCGAAAGTGTCCTTCGTTTAGTCTGAAGGGTTGAACATTGTCTGGCATTGGAGTACCGCTGGGCATTTCCGGGTGGCTATTGGTTTGTGTTTCTAATTCCGTGGTGCTACGGGGCTCTTGTTTTATTGCATTATTGTCAATAGTAAGACGACTTTTAGTGAGTTGGAATGTAAAGACATTGCAGATGATTAGAAGTATAAGACAAACGCTGGCACTAAGAAGCTTTAGTGGTTGGTTAGAATGAAAAGATTTCGACATAAGGCCTCCTTAGCGAGTGCGCCCGTATTGGTTAACAATTTTATTGACGACGAAGTTACTGGCACCGTTGACGTTGAGCTGCTGGCCCTTGTAATATTCCCCGCCGGTATAGATGCCGTTCGTGAGCTTACCAGTATGGCTACCGCTGGTGTATAGTTCGTAAGTTCCATCCGTGAGTTGCGGCGAGCTAATGATGAGAGTGCGGAAGCTTTTTGGTGCAGAGAAACTAATAACTTCCTTGTCGCCCCGCATGAGCGTAACGGTTGTGTCTTTTGCTATGGCTTGGTCGAGCGTAAAAGCTAGTGAAGTTTGCGTCGATGAGTTAAGCGGTGTTTCGATCATGTCTGTGCCAAGAGCAATAATGGTACCACCGTCGATAGTGAATCCGTCGTCCGTATCGATACCAGCATCTCCACCAGTATCACTGCCAATGACGAAGATAGTTCCGCCGTTAATGACAGCGTTTTTGTTCGAGTCGATGCCGTCGCCGTTTGCGTTAATATAGAATGTCCCACCGTTAATTGCGATAGTGGCTCCATCGCCACCTGCATTGAGGCCATCATCGGCTGAGGTGATAATGTAGTTGCCACTTTGGAAGGTAAGGTTGGCGGCTTCGGTGGCTATGCCTTCGCCTTCTAATTGTTGCCCCGTAACTTTAAGAGTGCCAGATCCGGCGAAGACGAGTTCGGCGTTGCTAAAGATGCAGCCGTCGTATTGGGAACTGCCGCCATCGGCGAGGATGTTGGTAGTGCCATCGGCAGTTTTGATGGTGATTTTTTCGGCATCAAGACCGATAATTGCTGCGGTATCGGCGGTGGAGATTTCTACGCCATCTAGGACGATTTCGACTTCGGCATTATCGGCATCAACTATGATTGATTGGTTGGTGGTGCCAGAGAAAATATAGCTACCACCAGTTTTAATGGTGGTAGGAGCATCCTGGGCTGTAAGCTCGACTTCTCCTGGTGAGACAATATTAGACATGTCAAGGACGATGTCGACAGATTCGATAATGTCGTTTGGACTATCTAAGTTTTTAATGTCATTCGAGCTATAAACTGCAAGTGCACCAAAGGCGGTGCCGCTGATGATAACGAGGCCAATCAGGATCGGGATTAATATCCGATCATTGGGAGTTTTAGGTTTAGCATTGGTTATAGTCATAAGGGTCCTTTTATTTATTGTGACCCTATTATATGACGTGAGGCTTAATCTTAGCTAAATTCAGCAGTCTAACCAGATTAGGAGAAACTGATTTTATGAATAACTTTAGGTTTCTTCTTGGTAGAGGTTCTTCTTAGGCGCTTCTGGGCCTTTTCGGCGATTTTCTGGACTTTTTTATCTGCACGTTTAGCAGCGATATCTATGGCGCGTTTCGTAGATTTATTACATTCTGGCTGGTTATCTTTTTCAGTATTTTCTATGACTATCTTAGCCTTAAGTTTTGTCGGCGCCGTATCCTCCGAGCTTATCTTACCATCATTCACTGGAGCGTCAGTTCCAAGTGTAATGTGAACGTCGGTACCAAACCCAACGCGCGATTTTACCCGGACGCGACCACGGCTAAGTAAAGTACAAACGGTTTTTGATAAAATAGTACCTTGATCAGTAATGACGATTTCGGAGTTGTTGACAGTGATACTAATATCGCCACGGTCAGTACGTTGAAATGCTGAATCTAGCGCTTGTTCAAGTGCTTGGCGAATTTCTTCAGGATTAGAAACCTCCTTGGTCGTGTCGGAAAAGTCGAGATTAAGACGAACTTCCCCTTTCTCGGTGAGTGGAAGAAACTTATTGTAGATTTCACTAATAATTAGCGATAGACGATACATAAGCTAATTATAGCACAAGCTGAATTATAAATTTGTACGGTTTTCCAATGCGGCTGAGAGTGTAATCTGATCAGCATAAGAAAGGTCGACGCCGAGCGGTAGGCCTCGAGCGAGACGTGTAACTTTTACTTCTGGATAATTTTCATGTAACATTTTTTGGAGTAGTAGCGCGGTTGATTCACCCTCGACGCTAGGGTTAGTAGCGATGATGATTTCTTTTACATTGTCTGGTTTAATACGTTGCATGAGTTCGTTAATGTGTAGCTGGTCGGCAGAAATGCCGTCGATTGGAGAGATTGCTCCACCAAGCACGTGATAAGTTCCGCGAAATTGTTTAGTTTGTTCGATGGCATATATATCAAGTGGTTCTTCAACGACGAGAATAGTTGTTTTGTCGCGGTCTGGGTCACTATAATATTCTGAAACTTCCTCATCGATATCTATGAGAGCGAAAGTGACTGGGCAGTTTTTGACGCCATCGTGAAGGCTGGCGAGCGCAACGGCGATATCTTTGCTGATGCGTGGGCTATTTTTGAACAAAAAATAAGCGTAGCGTTCGGCGGTTCGAGCGCCAACGCCGGGCAAGTGACCAAGGGCTTCAATTGCATCATTCAACGCTTTTGGTAGCATAACAATATTATACTACAACTTTTTGTTTTTGCTAACGGAATCAGGGAGCGCTCTTCTTATCTAAAGATGCGGACCCGCGTTCGTCTTAAAATGATTCCTTATAGCAAGAACAAAAAGTTGGAGTCTACTACTGTAAACTCCAACTTTGTTGTCTTAACGCTTCGAGAATTGTTCTTTTTTACGTGCCGAGCGAAGACCGTATTTTTTGCGTTCTTTTTCGCGTGGGTCACGCTTCAAGAAACCAGCTTTCTTCAAGACTGGGCGAAGATCTGCCATTTCAGTGGTGAGGGCTTTGCTGAGAGCGAGCTTGATCGCATCGACTTGACCAGCTAAACCACCGCCAGCCACGCGAACTGAAACATTGAATTCATTTTGTTTGCCAGCGAGGGCGAGCGGATCCGTAATTTCAGCAAGCAGACTCTTGTTGTCTGATAGGTATTCTAATGCAGGCTTATCGTTGATAGTAATCTCGCCCTTACCTTTGTAGAGGCGGACGCGAGCCGTTGCGGCTTTGCGGCGACCAAGGCCGTAGATATATTTGTCAGCCATTATTTAATCTCCTTTGGATTCTGTGCAGTGTGAGCATGTTCTGCGCCATCAAATACGCGAAGCCGAGCCAAGCGATCAGCGGCCAATTTGTTTTTTGGCATCATGCCTTTTACGGCGTGCTCAATTGCAACCTTAGGATCTTTTTCAATAACCTCTTCGAGCTTGAGCTCAGTGAGGCCACCCGGGAAACCACTGTGGCGATAATACATTTTATCAACCATTTTATTTCCGGTTACTTGAATGTTTTTAGCATTGATAACTACGACGTAGTCACCGTTATCAACATGTGGGGTGTAAGTGACCTTGCTTTTCCCCATTAGCTTGTCAGCAATAACGACGGCAAGTTTACCGAGCGGCATGCTGCTAGCATCAACCAAATACCATTCGCGCTTAATCTCGGCTGGTTTTTGGCTGTAGGTTTTGGTAACAGTCTTCATTATTTAGTCTCCTTCAGCTCGATATTATCGACGAAAGAAATCGTGGCCATTTCGGTATTGTCGCCACGGCGAAAGCCGGCACGTTCAATACGAAGATAACCTGAGTCGCGCTTGATTTGGGGGGCGATGATATCCATCAGCAAATCAGCAGTTTTAATATCATCAAGCCTTGCAATAAGGAGGCGACGATTAGCTAGGCCACCTTTCTTAGCAACAGTAATAAGCTTCTCAGCTTCGCGACGAATTTCTTTTGCCTTAGCAAGCGTAGTAGTGATTGATTGGTGTTCAATGAGCGCCTTGATTAGCCCACGTTTAAGCGCTCGCCGCTGGTCGGTTTCGCGGCCGAATTTGCGACCTTTATATCCATGACGATGCATTAGAGTAACTCCGTTAGTTTTTCTTTAACTTCGTCCAGGGCTTTGCTACCGAAACCTTTGAGATCTTTTAGATCAACTTCGGAAAGAGAAACCAAATCGCGGACGGTTTTAATGTCGTTATTGATGAGAGCGTTGGCGGTACGAGCCGATAAACCAAGTTCTTCGATCGGTAGAGCCAAGCCAGAGTCATCAACTTCAGTTTCGACGCCAGGAGCTGGTGCACTTTCGACAGTAGTACCACCAGCTAAAGCGGTATATTGGTTGACGAGGATGGCAGCAGCTTCCTCGAAAGCTTCTTGTGGCGTTATGGTGCCATCAGTGTCAACGGTTAGAGTAAGCTGTTGGTAATTCATATCTTGACCAACGCGGGTGTTCTCTACTTTATAACGAACACGGAGCACTGGGCTAAACACTGCGTCAAGTGCAATGAGCCCGCTACGGGTGCGATCTTCGCTCGATTTTTCAATAGAGAGATAACCGCGGCCAGTTTCAACGATAAGGGTCATCTTGAGGGTGAAATTTGGATCGTCGATGTGGCAGATAGTCTGTTCTGGGTTACCAATCTCCACGTCGGCTGGGAGCTTAATGTCGCCAGCGGTGACTTTGCCATTGTCTTTAGCGTCTTTACCTTTGAACTCAAATGCAATCTCAACCGGCTCATCTGAGTGTGACTTCAGACGAATATTCTTCAAATTCAGCATAATATCAACGACGTCTTCGCGGATACCTGGAATTGAAGTGTATTCATGGGTTGCGCCCTCAATGCTGAAGGAGGTGATTGCAGCGCCTTTAATGCTTGAGAGCAGAACACGGCGCAAGGAGTTGCCAAGCGTATTTCCGTACCCATAGAACAATGGGCGAATCACGAACTCGGCACTGTTGTTACCCAATTGGTTAACTTCAGCTAGGTTGGCCTCGTGAATAACTTTTGTAGTCATTATTATTTTTCTCCTTAGCGTGAGTAGTACTCAACGATTAGCTGTTCGTTAATGCCGGCTTCAGCTTCTTCGCGCTTTGGCAAGCCGGAAATTTCAATCTTCATTTTCTTTGGATCAGATTTTAGCCAGCTGAGAGGAGCGGTCGATGCACTGCCCACGATGCTCTCGAGATTCTTGAAGTATTCGGGTTTTTTTGATTTTGGACGCACCTCAAGGACGTCACCTGGGTTTAAGCGAATTGAAGGAATATCGATTCTCTTACCGTTTAAGGTGAAGTGACCATGAGAAACGAGCTGACGAGCTTGACGACGGGTGGTTGCGAAACCAGCGCGATAAACAGCATTATCTGCACGACGTTCAAGATATTGGAGCAGGTTTTCACCAGCTAGACCATCAGCGCGAGCGGCCTCTTTCATGAGTTTTGCGAATTGCTTTTCGAGTAGGCCGTATAAGCGACGTACTTTCTGTTTTTCACGTAGTTGCGTAAGATAAAGGCTACCACCACGAACGCGCATATCTGCATGTTCGCCTGGAATGCCAGTCTTCTTGGCCATAACTTTGTGGGCCTTTGGAGCGAGGGCGTAGCCTTCGCGACGGCTCTGTTTAACAATTGGGGAAGTATCTCGTGCCATTACGGTTTCCTTTCTCCCTTTGGACGCACACCGCCGTGCGCGATTGGGGTTACATCGGTGATACTATCAATTTTAATACCGACGCTAGAGACGGCGCGGATTGCGCTGTCGCGACCAAGGCCGATGCCGCTGACGTAAATATCAACACTGTTTAGCCCATGTTCGCGCTTAGCGATTTCAAGAGCTTTCTCTGCAGCGATCTGCGCAGCGTAAGCAGTGCCTTTTTTACTACCACGGAAACCATTAGCACCAGCTGATGAGGCGGCCAAAGCCCCGCCGTTTTTGTCGGTAACAGTGACAATAGTGTTATTGAAGGTAGCCTGGACGTGAACCTGGCCTGAGGTGACGACGCGCTTACCTTTTTTGCCTTTTGCTTTAGTCTTAACGACTTGCTCCTCGGCAACAGGAGCTTCCTGATTTTTAGCAATATCTTCTGCCATTTTATACTCCTATTCCTAAGTCTTGCTCGCTGCTTTAGGCTGTGCACCCCCAACGGCGATAGCTTTGCCTTTACGAGTACGTGCGTTCGTGCGGGTGCGTTGACCATTGACTGGAAGACCAGCCTTGTGGCGGACGCCCTTATAGGAGTTAATGTCTTTAAGACGTTTGATATTGTTGGTCACGAGGCGTTTCAAATCACCTTCGACAGTCTTCTGACTGGCGATAAGATCATTGATTTTTTGAATTTCAGCCTCGGTGAGATCTTTCACCCGAGTGGTAGGCTCAATCTTGGCCTCCGCAAGGATGGCTTTACTCGTAGTCTGTCCGATCCCGTAGATGTAAGTCAGGCCAATCCAGACTTGCTTCTCGGAGGGGATAGTTACGCTAGCAATTCGTGCCATGCTTAACCCTGCCTTTGCTTATTCTTAGGTTTTTTCTTATTGATGACTCGGAGTACGCCTTTGCGGCGAACGATGATATCATCTGGGGAGATTTTTTTAACACTTGCACGTACTTTCACAGTGTCAAAATCCTTTCCGT
>CANEKB010000051.1 GCA_947427985.1 uncultured Candidatus Saccharibacteria bacterium | reverse complement strand
GCTGCGGACGAAAGGTATTATAGTATTTTACGAAAGCATACTTAAGAATCAGGGCGCAAACCCACTATAACTCTATAGTAGCACAGAATAGTGTATTTGTCAAGTATAAAATATGGGCGGAAGAGGGAATTAGGGAATCAACAGATTAGTGCGAGCTGAGCTCGCTGAAAGCGAATCGACACGATAATCGTTGCCACTCTGAAGCCGAGTTTCAGAGTAAAACTTTAGTCTTATCCAACCAAAACCAAGCAAACTTGCTTTTGGTCGTATACGCCTAGAGTTTACCCCTGTAAAACTTTAGTTTTACAGGGGTGGCAATGGCTATCCGTGATTCTGCTTCAGTTCGGGTTTTGTTCGGGTAGGTGGGAAGGGTAAAACTGGTATGTTGCGTAAGTGGGGTTCGGCGCGTGTTTATGGGTGGCTTTTGAAAATAAAAAAAGAGAGGGAAATGGGGAATTTAGAAAATTAAAAGTCGGTTGGTTGCGAGGGCTGGTGGATTCGGCGGTCAGCTGGGCTGAAGTCTGTATCGTCTGATCGTAACTGATATAATGTCGTAAAATATGTATTGTGCGACATTAAGAATCTCCGGGAAAGACGAGTATTCATGCGTTGGAAAAGCGTTAGTTTTTAATTCCCCGCATGTAAAAATGGTTTTGAAAGTATATAAATAACCATTCGATAAATACCATGGGTTTGGTTTTGGATGACGATTGTTGCGCGCGAGTGCGAGGCTAGTCTGTGGTTTTATACGGCGCATGGCGATCCGTATGAGCTGGCTGGGTAGGCTTGTAATAGATTTCAAAAATAGACGGGAATGGCGGCGCCTTGAAAATAAAATGGTTAGGCTAGGAACATTAACGCGTACCGAAGAGTGCCAAGCATAAACGAAATTAACAGGGGAACTACAGGGGAAGAAGAAAGGCTAAGGAAAAGTAGAGGTAGTTCCGGGCTTAAGCGTAATTCCCTCTTTTGAAGCCAATGGATTTAAGCAATTTCGGCGAGTTTATCGAGGAGCTGTTGTTTGATCCAGGCGGTTAGCTCGGAGTGGCTGTGGTCGGTGGCGGAGGCACGAATAGCGGCGTGGTAGATGCGTTTCTTTTCGGCGTTATTACGCGGGAAACCGGCAATGATTGGTATAAAACCGAGCGCAACTGAAAGTTGATCGGTAACGACACGAGCGATGCGACCGTTTCCATCAAAAAATGGATGAATACGGATAAAACTGTAATGAAAGTGTGCAAGATAACGACAAACCTCGTCAATGTTGGAAGTATTGACGAATTCGGTTTGGTCATGCAAAGTGCGAGCGAGGCCGTAGAGTTCATTGTAGACTTCGGCACCACCACGAGGAATATGGTGAAGATCCTCGTCGCCGGGATCGCCAAATCGAACGTCATGGCCGAGCGGGCGCAATTCCCCGCATTGGCGGTAAACATAGCGGAAGAGTACTCCATGCATACGTTTCCAGTCATCAATCCAGTCGGTCTCTTTGCGCATAGAGAGAGCCATACGGATGTCGACGGGGCGTTCAAGCTCGCGAGCAAATTGCAGAATAACGTCGTTTAGGCCATGTTCCTCGGCTTCTCGTACGAGGGGATGGATTGAACTGATCGAAAAGTGTCGCCCACTCTTATATTCGGCAGTACGACGATATTTACGCCAGAGGCTTTTCGCAACGTCTTCTTGTGCAATTTCGCTGCGTTCTTCTTGCTGGCGTTCGTCGATAGCCATAATTACTCTGTCCCCCTAGACTGAGGAGGTTCTTTGCTTGATTTGCCTTGTTGTTCAGTTTTTGCGTGATTCCCTGGTGATTTCGGCGTAGCTTGATTATTATCAGCAGACTTTATTTCGTCAGGATATTCGAGGTCGGTGCTTTCACGCACGATGTCTTTTAGCATGCCACGGAGTAGAGTAGCTTGGAGTAGACCGATTTCGTTGTTAGTTGGGCGTTTGAGGCGAAAACGCAATGTGATATTAAGGAATGGGAAGGTGTTTTTGAGGTCGGCAGGAGTAAGGAAGTAACGTTCCCCGTTTTTATGGTAGGTCCAACTTTGGTCGTGGCTAGCGGAGACAAGTTCAGAGGTAGGGTGGGTTTGGAGCGCAAGGAGAGTGCGCTGGATGATTCGCTGAATCTGTTGTTGTTCTGCGTGCTCAGCATTAGGCGAGCCATCTACCGATTTTGGTTCGTCGGGTAGTGTAAACTCCTCAGCTTCATAAGAGAGGCCGGAGCCAGCAATGGGACGGATGACGATGTCGGGGTGATCACTGGCAAGAGTCATATAGCCTTCGGGAACTGGACCTAGAGGTAGGCGAAGGTAGGCAATATCATCTATCCGCATGAGTTTTTTGCGGGTAAGCTCCTTGTGAACGAAATAAATTGTGCGCGAAAAACGAATACGGCTAATTGGTCCGTGGTTTAAAATAAGGATAAGGCTAGCAAGGTCGTATAAGCCCATTATAACTAGCGCTTTTTACGATTTTTGGTGAGACTGAGCACGCAGCAATAAATAAAGACCATCAGAATTGAGACCATAAGGCTAATCCAGAAGAAAGTCGTGGCGTGTTCAAAAGCGTATTTAAGATTAATTCCGTCCCCAGGCAAGTGTGTAAAGACAAAGCCAACCACCTCGGAAAGCACCATGCCGACACAACCGACTAGGCTAAGAATCTTACTGAGCTTATCGCCTTTGAGAGGCGCCCAGAGACCGACAAAATAAATCAGAATAGCTGGGAGACCGATAGGGAGCAAGTTGGCCTGCCAACCGTAGAGTTCATTAATGTCTTTGACGCCGTAGTGGATAGCAAAAAGCGGCAAAAGACTGACGATAAAAGCAACAGTGAGGAAGATTTTTTGCCTGAGAGTGAATTTCATAAGTTCTCCTTATCTTATTAGTGCCGAATGACAAAATCATTGTTTTCGTCGGCTGGACTGGGGGCTTGTTCGCGGGTAGAGCCGAGCCGAGGTCCGGCGTTGTAACCCGAGTTGTTACTATTATAACTCATATGGTCATTTTGTGCGGCTTTTAGGGTAGCTTTACCGGTAGCTTTGAGTTTGGGGTTGGCGACTTTACCAACAAATTTAGCTTCAGCGCGGCGAGCTACTTCGCGAGTCTTGTCAGGCGAAGTTTTTGATTTGGGTTTATCAGTGCCAGTAGGAGTCGGTTTTGGCGTATTTGTAGCGGTTTTGAGCGCTTTAGCGGGCTTTTGGCTATCCATAGGCGGTTTCGATCGAGTAGTGCGTTCTGGAGCTTCCTGTGGCTTCGTAGGAGCGGCCTGGACGAGTCTTGGTGATTCTGGCTTAGATTCGGGGCGGCTTTGTGTTGCAGGTTGAAGACTCCCTTCCTGACGCTTTTGGGCGACCAAATTACTGAGGTCTTTTAGGGTGTTGCGCTCTTTACCTTCAGCGACATTAGGGGAGAGTTTCATTTTGCGAAAGTCGGCTTGAGGGGTAGGGACATATTGAAAAGCGGGTTTGTTGGATTTTCCTGCGGAAAATCCCAGCGCCTCGTTCGCTCGGAAAGATGAGCTAGCTCCTTTTTCGCTCGCTTGCTCGCGCTGGCCGGTATTTTGGGCGTAATTCCCTGCTCCGCCCATGAACCCAGCGCCACCACTCCGGGTAGTATAGCTGTTATTAAGTTGTTCTTGGAGCGCGCCGTTCTCGCCGGCGAGGCGACCACTATCGGAGAGTTCTTTTTTGTATTTTTCGGATTGTTCGATAGTTTCGCGAATTTCGGCCTCGACTTCGGCGCGACTACGAGCATAACCTTGACGCGAGACTTCTACGATTTCGTCAAAATTATCTTCGGGCGATTGCGGTAAGGATAAAGTGGTGGCCGAAAAAGCTGGGACTTTTTCGCCATTTATAATCATAGAAATTACAAAATGACGGTTGTTCATCTGGATAAGGTCGCTCTGGTCAAAGACCGGCTCGAATTGTTTTGAGAGAATCGGAGCGTCGTCAGCCGAGACGCGGAAAGAGATTGTTGTACCAACGTTGCCAAAGACCGCATCACGCACTGATTCGGTCATCTGAGAGATGTACTGGTTCGCTACGGTTAAGTTCAAGCCGTATTTACGGGCTTCGGAAAGAATCACGGCGAAGGAATCGGTGGCAAAGTTTTGGAACTCGTCAACGTAAAGATAGAACGGCCGGCGATCTTTAACATCAGGAATGTCAGAGCGGCTCATGGCGGCGAGCTGGACTTTGGTTACGAGGAAGGCGCCAAGGATACCGGCGTTGTCTTCGCCGATCAGGCCTTTCGAGAGGTTGACAACTAAGATTTTTCCTTCATCCATGATTTTGCGCACGTCGAAGCTGGACTTCGGTTGACCGATAATGTTACGAATGATCGGGTTGGCAGTGAAGGCACCGACCTTGTTGAGCACTGGTGCAATTGACTCATTGACCTGCTTTTCGTTCCATTGACCAAATTCGTGTTTCCAGAATTGAAGAACCGTAACATCTGTACAATAGTCAAGAGTCTCTTTGCGGAAGTCTTTATCGGTCAAAAGGCGTGAAATGTCAAGCAAAGTCGTTTCCGGTCGGTCAAGTAAAGCTAAAATCGTATGACGGAGAATATGTTCTAGGCGTGGACCCCAAGAATCGCCAAACATGCGCTTAAGCACGCCGATAACCTCGGAACAAACGTTGGGCTTGCGGCTAGGGTCGCTAATTTCGAGTGGGTTGAAAGCGACCGGATAGGCTGTATCAGCCGGATTGAAATAAATCACGTCTTTAATTCGGCTTCTTGGTACAAAACGGAGGTTATTAATCGCAAAATCGCCGTGCGGATCGATAATACAATAACCTTGATTATAGAAAATATCCGAGAGCGCAAAGAGTTCAAGCATACCGGATTTACCAGCACCGGTCTGGCCAATAATATAGACGTGACGAGAACGGTCACGACGATACATGCCGAATTGATGATTGATCCCGCGAAAATTAGTTAGACCGAACGCGGAAATGTTTTCGTCATTGGCAGGGTTGCCAGTAATGAGCGGAAGCTTAGCTGGTGGCTCGGCGGTTTTAGATGAGGCCCAGACGATGTTTGGTGTCTCGACGGACGTGTGTGGTAGGTGATAGACTGAGGCTAATTCAGAGATATTGAGGATAAAACCGTGATCTGCGAATTGGCGCATACGATAATGATCGAGGTCCTCGTTGCTAAAAGTGCCGCCAGTGAGCTTAAATCCGTTAAGGTTGGTTGAGTTATATTGCTTAAAAGTACCGACGAGCGCCTGCATGTTGAGTTTGGCGCTAGTTTGATCTTGTCCGAGGTAAGCAAGGCGAATTTTGACTTCGTAGCCTAGTTTCGTGGCCTTTTTTTCAGCTTCAGCAATGCGAGTCTTGTCGCGTTCGGAAAGTTCGATTTTGGGAGCATCACTACCGCTTCCTCCTGCCGGTGGACGGAAGAAAGCCCCTAGCGCTTCGATGATCCAAACCCAGTCAATACCACTTCCGCCACCAAACTTTTTGCCGGATTTGATTTTTTTGATCCACTTGTCAGTAGTTTGTTTGTGCCAATCATCGGAGATGGGGCGGGTAAGGATCTGAATCCAAAGTTCTTCGGAATTATCCGGGTTTAGCTTGGCGAGCGTGCCAGTGATACCGGCAAGCGGGTCGACCTCGAAGTTGTCAAAAGTTTTGATTGGGAGAGCTTCATTTTCAGTTAGGGTCAATTCCGCCTCATAAATTATAGGATATTTCGAGCGATCATCTACGTAATCTTCGTTCATCTTGTAGATTTGGACGGTCGGATATTGTGCATAAATCTGTCCTTCAACAAAGCTTTGAAGGATTTTGGGTACCCAGACGTAGAAACGAATTTGACCGCTAGTCGAGACAATTTCAAAACTGAGGTGCTCTTGAACGCCGCCAGAGTTCTTGAGTTCAGCTTTGTCGCGCAAAATACCGTGCAAACTAGCAAAAAGTTGCTCTGCAGCGAGCTCCTTTTTGTCGTTGGCGCGTGGAATTTCCAACATTAAGAGTACTGAGTCAACATTTAAAACTTTGAGTCGATTCAGCTTTTTGTAGTTGCGATAGCTAAGAAATGCTAGGATGCCGACAATCGGAATCCAAACATAAGGCTGAAGAATAAAATGGATAAATTGCGTTAGCATATGGGTTTATTTTACTATATTTTTTGGTTTTTCGCTAGTAGCTGTGAGGCTAGGCTTGTTTCTCGGCGAGCTTATAAGAATCGCGGTCGACTTTTTCGAAAAGCTCTTTGTTCTGGAGGTTAAGAAGGACAGTAGTTTCCTTAACCTTGCGAGCGCGGAGTACTCGTTTGACGATTTCTTCGCGGGTAAGTGGTTCGCCAGCTTCTTTTAAGATATTAGTAATGATGTCGGCGACAGTGCCGCGCTTATAGCCCCAAGAATCGAGTGCGTAGATCCCGCGGCCAATTAAGACAAAACGCGAATCCTTAATAAGCTCGTTATGAATTGCCTGAACAGTAACGTTTTTGCGACGGAAATCCGAAGCAGAAATAGCCTTTGCGATATCAGAGAAGTGCATCGGTTCCTTTTTAGCTTCGAGCACGACGAAAATTTTATCGCGAATGTTGCGCGGGTTGACGGTCGGCCATTTTGCAAGTCCCCAGAGACCATTGAGCGAGGCGAGTTGTTTCGAGATTGAGGCGACCGCTTTGATATGGTCAGGATGCTCATAGTCAAGCGCACTATCGAGTTGATCAAGCGTCATTGGGGATTTGTTCTCTTTGATAACTTTGACGATTTCACCGACGCGTTCCTCGATATCTTTAGCGGTACCATATTCGGCGATACCGATTGCTGAGTAATAAAGATCGTTTTCGTCAACAGCAGTCAGGGCCTTTGAAATCGAAGCGATGAAGACCAGCTTTGCGCGTTCGGCAGCGGTTGGTTCGTCTTTGCCATAAAGACGCTTTGCAAGATCGGTTGTACGAGCAACACGGCCAAGCTCAGTAAGATTACGGATAATAAGCTTCTCCGCAGCAGCAAGCTCGGAGATTTGACCTTCTTCGGCGCCAATCCGAAGGCGTACAAGGATCGCTTTCTCAAGCTGGCGCACACGCTCGCGAGTAATATTAAGGAGCTCACCGATCTGCTCCAAAGTTTCTTTTTGCCCAGTGAGACCGAAACGACGAGAAATAATCTCGCGTTCGCGTTCTTGCTCAATAATATTTAAGCTGCCTGTAATGGCGTTTTCGATTGTGCTGGCGTTCTGATCCATCAGGTTCCCTTCGTTCCTACCCGGACTAAATTTAATATTAGATGAATTATAACTATAATAGCATAAACTCACTGTGCTGTCAACGATAAAATTAACTTTTGTTAGATTTTGTTGACTTCTTATGACTTATTATATCACTTTTCGTGGTGATTTGCGGATTTTTAGCAAACTTTTTTCGGCTTTTTGCCACGGTTTTATAATCTTAAGCGAATTCCGGAATAGCTTAGTAGAAGGTAGTTTTTAGTCTAAATAATGTCGTAAAAGTTTCATAAAAATGGAGTTGTGGTGGCGTTTCTGGGCATAAAACTAGCTTTAAGCCAAAAGAGTATTTGGCTCTTTTTGGAATCAGGTAGCACAAATAGCACAGATAGCTTATGCTC
>CANEKB010000050.1 GCA_947427985.1 uncultured Candidatus Saccharibacteria bacterium | reverse complement strand
ACGACGCCTGAGGCTGGGCCGGGTCCGAATCTTTAGATGAGGAGAGGCTTACCTTCGATTGAGAAAAAGAGAAATAGCTAGGCTAATGGATATATGAATATTCCCTTTATATCTTCCCCATCACCTTCTTCACTCGCTCAATATCCTCTTCCCTCGTCGCATAGCTCAAAGAAAACCGCACTAGCGCCGGATAGTGACAAACCTTATCTAGATAATAATGCGCGCAAAAATACCCCGTTCGCGCCATAACACCTTCTTTTCCTAACGCCGCTCCTATTAAGTGCGAATCCAATCCTTCAACATAAAAACTCATCGTCGGATTTGCTTCATTCCCCACCATTTTCACCTTATCGCGCGACCGCAAAAACTCATCCAGCTCCCGCGTACATTCTTCTAGCCGCTTCTTGTCTGCTTTCGTCCGGCTCATTAACCAGTCAATCGCCACGTTCAGCCCAACGATTTCTCCCCAAGCTTGCAACCCCGGCTCGAAAATCGTATAGATATGTTCCTTATTTCCCACCGCGCTCAGTAGATATCGATCCTCGAACACATCATCTACCATCCCGCCGCCGATGGACCTCTGCTCTAGCTTCGGCACTAAATCCCTCCGCGCCACGATCACCCCTAGCGACGGCGCATACATTTTGTGCGCCGAGAAACAAATTGCATCCGCCTCCGTCTTTTCTAACATATCATGATAGTGCGACATTGCCTGTGCTGCATCGATAACGATAATCCCCCCGTCTTTATGCACCTTCTTCACGACCTCTTTCAGGTTCCCTAGCCGTCGCCCGTCAAAATTTGCCGCACAGTTCACAACCACCACCGCCCCCGCGAAATTCTCCCCGTCGATGATCAACTCACCATTCTCCCGTCGTTTCAAAACTACCCGCGGCACCCCTAACTTCTCCGCCAGAGCCATCGTCGCGAGAAACGGCGAGTTATGCTCAATCTCACTAGTCACCACCTTCTTCACTAATTCCGGCTTCAGCTGGTTCAGAATCAAATTTATCCCATATGTCGTATTCAGCGTGAAGCTCGTAAAATACTCTCGTGACGAAAGCTTCAATAGTTTTAAAACCTTTTTCCGCGCCCCCTCGACCAATCTATCCGTCTCCTCGCCCCACGGATATTTTACCCGTTCCCCACAAGAATTATGCTCAAAATAGTATTTTTCTAGCGCCTCTACCACTGGTCGTGGTCTAAGACTCTGACACGCCGCATCCAGATAAACCGTCTTCTCCCCCAAGTAATCAAAATCCTTCATATCCCCATTGTACCACACTCTACCACACCTCAATATTACCGAAGTACTCGCCTGTCAACTTTCACCATAAGTCTTTAGCATTATATTTATTCCTCTTGACAAAATAACACTTCTGTGCTACAATGGTAAGACACACAAGTACTTTTCAGTTCAATCAGTGATTTAGGAGGAATCCCTCTGGCCAAAAAACGGAAGAACCACCCCAGACAACCCTCATCCGCCAAACCGTCATCCTGGCTCAGCTTTGGTAACAGTGGAAGCAATCTTCGCCAAACCTACACCAATGCCGAAGTCGCGACCGGCGCTCTGGACGGATACTGTGTTCTAAACAGTATCAGCGACAGCGTCATTGGCGACGAACGCCGTTTTGTCGGTATCGTCCGATCAGACCGCAAGTGCGTCCAGCAAATCGACGTCCCCTTCGCACCCGAAGAATACACCATCCGACTCTACGTCCATAACAACAGTCGTTTCGGTACCAACTTCTGCACTGTAAATACCAGTGTTTCTTTCGACCTCTCCGAGGGATTCGCTAAGGAACACACCATCACCGGCCACATCTTCGCTCAGAACACCCTGTACGGTGAATACTGGAGCCAAGTAAAGTTCGTCAGCCAGAAGCCCTTCCGCCTCGAGTACGTCCTGGGCTCTGCCCTCCTCGAGAACAACGGCATCGGCAAGAACGGCGGCCGCCAGCTCCGCGACGAGATCGCTGCTGGCGAACGTACCACCATCGGCTACTCTGCCATGAACGGAGAAATCCCCGGTGGCTACCAGTACGCCAGTTACGTCACCGTTCGTATCCGTGCCATTCCCGAAGGCTCTACGTGCCGCCCCCTTGCCGACTACACCGTAGTCCAGAAAGTCCGCCTCTCCGAGGACGGTACCCCCTGGCACAAGGCAATTAGCGCTCAGGTCGGCGACAAAATCGATCTCCAGCTCTACTACCAAAACACCAGCCCTACCGACCAGACCAACGTCATGGTTCGTGCCCGGCTACCCCGCGGCCTGCGCTACCTCCCTGGCACTACCAAGCTTTACAACGCCAAATATAACGGCGGTACTCTCAGCGACGGCATCGACGTCGATGGTGTCAACATCGGCAACTACACCCCGAATTCTGATGCCTACGTTCGCTTCACTGCGGAAGTGACTGACGATGGACTAATCGACGGACCACACCATCTGGACTCCCAAGTCCAGGTCGGCATCGGTCTGATCACCATCCACGACGAGTGCACCGTGACCATCAAGAAAACCACTGATTAACCCCAAAGGCCCCGCAAGGGGCCTCATTTTTTAACCTGTAAAGTTTCCTTACAGATCCAACTCTTCAACCCGAAACCATAAAACCAAGATTTCTTTTCTTCGTCCGCAGCGGGGGTATTTATTTTACGATTGGCGATATAGATTGGGCCGGTAATGACGGTAGCTTATATTCAACTGCTACAACTAATACTATACGTGGAGCTAGAGCAATTTATTTTGCTAGCGTAAAGTCTAATGTAGACACTAGTTATGCCAGCTATCGTTATAGCGCTCGTCCCCTCCGTTGTCTAGCCATAGAGTAATATAAGGGAGGATAAAGAACCAGCTTGGCTAATGATAATTTCATTCTAATCTTCCAACAACTTACAAACCACCGCCACAATCAGTCCCTTCTCCCTCGGCTCACTCTCCGCAATCATCAGCGTCAACGCCACTAACGCCCGGTCAGAAATCTTTGCCTCCCCGTTTTTCTTCAAGCCAAATTCATTCATCGTCAAAAACACAATGAATAGCAGCGACGCAATCCGCTTATTCCCGTCAAAAAACGGATGGTCCTTAATGATAAAATACAACAAATTCGCCGCCTTCTCCGCCACCGTCGGATAGACATCTTCCCCACCAAAACTCTGATAAATCGTCCGAAGAATCCCCTCAAACTCATCCCCACGCAGCTTGCCAAACATCTCACTCCCATGAATCGTCTCGCGCAGCTGATCGATTGCCTTCACCGCCTCCCCCGCTTCCAACGTTTTTCGTGCCTTCGCTCCTGGATTTAACCGCACAAATCCTTCGTCATATTCCTTCAACGTCCGGAAAGTCTCCGCATATTGCGTGATAATCTCTAGTACCCCCCGCGCTTCGTCACCTTCTAATTCCTTCTGCGCCATTAGCCGCCGCACCACGTCTAGCGTCCGATTCACCTCAACCAACTTCTTTTGCGACAGCTCCTCTAGCCGCCGCTCGTTCACCGCTACCCCTTTCACGATGTATTCCTTCAAAATCTTCGTCGCCCAAATCCGGAAGTCCGTCGCCTTCCGCGAGTTCACCCGATACCCCACCGAGATCACTGCATCCAAATTATAAATTTTCAGCGACCTCGTAACCGCCCTGTTACCTTCAGTTTGAACTTGTTCCAAAATGGAACAAGTTCGTTCTTCCTCCAATTCCCCATCCTGATATATATTCTTCAAATGTTTACCTATCGCTGGCGTATTTACATCAAATAGCTCCGCCATCTGCGCCTGCGTTGCCCATAAAGTCTCCGTCGTCTCATCCAAATTAAACCGCACACTCTTCCCACCGGTCTCATAAATCTTCATCTGGTTCTGCTTGTTATTCTGCTCGTCCGCCATACTCTCCACTTTCTTCATTTTAGTTTTAATTAACACTATTATTGTATCAAATTACCCCTGTTTTTACAATATCCAACTCATTCCTTAGGAATTAGTTCAATCGTCCGCAGCGGAATATCCGATAACGATCATACTTATCATCTGCCAGGTTTGGACGGCGAATATTGGGCTAGTAATGCTATAGAGCTTTATCATGCTGGACGTTTCGCCTTTAATATCTATGAATCCATACCATCATTATCATACGCCACTGTGCGCAGCTTTTCCCTCCGTTGTCTAGCCATATAGAGTAATCTAGGGGGATGAAGATGGTTAGAGATTGGAGCTTAGCCCGCGTCAAATGAGTTACTAATTCCTCGAGATTATTTTACGGCTGAGCCGGGTCCAGACCACGACCCCGAAGGAGGTTCGGTCTGGAGAAGCTCACCGAATCTCGAGAATTAGTAACCCTTGCCGGGCTAGGCTCCTACAAACTATCGTACCTATCATCTATCATCGGCCGCTCACTCTGCAACTTCCCATGCTTCATCTTTAGCAGCGCTTTCCTTAGCTCGATAGCCCGCGCAATCTCCTCCTCATGTCCATGCATGAACCGCTGGTTATACTCAGCGCTTGTCTGTTCCATATATTTCTGATCATTCTGATGTTCTGTACTCTCTTGATGATTACCGTAATGATAATCCTCTGAATACGCCGCCCTGAGACTCTGATTCAATTTTTCATTACTCTTCTTTGTCTTCATCTCCATCCGTCGCATAGTCATCTGTGCCGTACTAATTTTCGCCTGTAATTCCTTCTTCTCTTTGTGTCGAGCCCCGAATGTCCGAATCTTCCCCAGCAGCCCCATCGACTTCCCCTCTTTCTTTAGCTGATCTAGTCGCTCGTTCGCCTTTGTAATCGTCTCCTGCGCCGCTGCATGTTCCTCACCCGCATCGCGCCACCTCTGTTCTACCTCCAAAATATTATCCACCATTCTCAAATTCAGCGCCTTGTCTAGATCCTCTACCGACTCTTCTCCCTTCATGCCACCCAAACCATAAATCCGCTCAACGAACTCTTTGTCACCAGAATAGCCTCGCTCCGCTACCGATCCATCCGCCCGCACCAGCCGCGCGCTCTTCCCCTCCGGACTCGAGAAGTTCTCTCCTAAACTCCGCAAAATCCCCAAATATTCTTGAGCGATCGCTCCCGGCTCCATCTCGGAGACTGGTCGTTTCGTCTCTTTTGCCGCTTCCATCACGGCCAATCTCTGCGCCGCTAGACCAGTTTCCGCCACCGGCTCTTCCGCCTCATTCTCCGTTGAGGCTTCGGATTGCTCTGCCACGACCTTCTCTACCCTCGCACCTCCGCGATACTCTTCGCCCCGCAAATCATCCCAAGTCGTACTCGTCCCCTGCTCCCCACTTTTGTCACGCAACTTATCCCAATCCGTCGTCATCATCCCTTCGTGCACTCCACCCGTCACCGCTTCCTTCTGATTCATATCACCTCCGCTATTTGTATAATCCTATTATATCGCCCCCCCCCCCGCAAATCAACAAGGATAAACTTCATCCTCCCTTGATTACTCTATGGCTAGACAACGGAGGGAGAAGCCATGAAAATACCAGTCGCTTTTGTTGAATTCTGTAGTTGCAGCTTGTATCCAGATTGGGATAGTTGAATATATGTTGGTTGTATGAGTTGCATAGTATCGACCAAGTATGCCGGGTCCCCAGGTTCCTCCAACCCCAAAGTTTGGCCACAAGTTAATATACCCGCTGCGGACGAAGAAAAGCGCGTCGTCCGCAGCGGGGAGATCATAATTAACAACAGCTTTATGGCTTTTTCGGCCCAATATGGCGGGCAATGGTCATCAAAATACCTAATCGGACTAGGCGGAGCGATGTTAGGCGTAGATGGTAAAGAAAGTTACCCTTCGCGTACTTACTACACAGAGCGTGTCTTCTCCCTCCGTTGTCTAGCCATATAGAGTAATCAAGGGAGGATGAAGATAGTAAAACAAGGTCAGTTTGAGGCTAGTGCTAAAAACAACACAAAAGCGAAGTTATCGGGGATGAAATGCGAGGAGAAAATCGACTTAACGGAGCTATTTTTAGGACAATACAAGGAAAAGCTGAGTAGCGGAAGAAGCCGTATTACAAATACGGCGCCTGAGCAACGGAAGCTCTGACGCCGTAGTGTTCAAAAATAGCCCGTTAAGACTCGTAGTTCGCGATACCTTCTGCTATAGTATTCGGCGAAATATTCAGCGCCGTCGTGATCGCCGCCGCACATGCCATATATGATACCGTCGGCTCTCCCGTCTGAAAACTCGCCACCGTCCACTCACGCCCCGCGAAGCTCAGCTCCGCCTCGGTTCCCTTCCGATATAGCTTCGAACCTACAATCTTCAAATCTGAATCTGACGAAGCTCCATAGGTCAAAGTTTCTGCCGTCCCCCGGAATTGCGAGAAATCCGGATAGTGCGCATCATCCCGATTCAAGACAACCACTTCCGGGTTCATTCGAAACAAGGTCTCTTTTGTTTCAAGATAAGCCTTTGCGTCTGCATCAGTCAAACTTGATGGTACAAAATCCGTCAACGCCGCCGCATAGATTGGCAACCCATAAAACGCTTCTTTCGCAAGCGCCGTCGCTGGCGCCGTAATCACCGCGTAAGTTACCTTCGCTTTCCAAGCATCATTCAAGAATTTATGTAAAGTCGTCGCCTTTATCGTCTGGTCCGACGCCAAAATCGCCGCTGGCTGGCTCGCCGCCTTCAAAATCTCGTGCACATAGTGCGCCACTGTCGACTTCCCCGTTGAACCAGTAATACAAATTAGCCGTAAATCACGCGCCGGATGCCCATAATACGAGGCCAACAACTTCACCTTCGCGCGCGCTAAGCTCAGGCGCTTCGGACCTCCAGAAAGTTTCGCAGTGTTTTCCATACCCTGATTATAACACACTCTTTAGATAAACTACCCAAGATTTCTCCGTTTCGCCTCCCAAAACACCACTGGCACCTTCGGCGGTGGCGTAAAATCCGTACCTCGAAGCGGTAGTCTAATCCTGCAATCATACTCTCGCGTTAAAATCTTCCCCAGTTGTGACGTATAATGTCGATCTGTCGGTATCATTTTTAGCGCCATCTGCTTCTGCAGAATTAGCCAAATCCCCTCCGGTCGATTCACTACCGAATCTCCATTCTCATCTAGAATCTCCCGAATCTCTCCTTCCCTATTTTCTAACCCTAATAACCAATAAAAGATTTCCGCCGCCAAATGAAACGGCGGGTTCGCTAATACTTTATATGGTTCCGTCGGTAATGCTACCTCCCGAAAACTCTTCTGCAAAACCCGCACATTTTTAATTTCTTGCCGCTCCAAGTTCGCCCGTAACTTCGCACAAGCCACCGCATCCGGTTCAATCGCCCAAACTTCCCTCGCCCTTTTTGCTAGAACTGCCGTAATAACCCCACTCCCCGCTCCAATTTCTACTACTAAGTCTCGTTTACGAACCTTTGAGTGCCCAACCAATTCTCCCGCTATCCGCGGCGACCGCAAAAAATTCTGTGACAACTTATGATTTCTTGTCCCCATTTCCCTAATTATATCAGTTCTTTGCTCTCCTTTTCCCTATTTACAACAAAAATCCCACTTTTTGCCATTTCCCTCTGTTCTTTTTCAAAAAATGTGCTATAATGAAGATGTTGCGACCTGTCGCAATGCTCATTTTCATTGTCAGGTGGATAATTCGCGACTTTCCGTGTGAATTTTCGCGACCTATCCACACTAGGATATCTCTAGTCATGACAATTAAAATGTATTACTAAGCACTCGTAGCTCAGCTGGCTGTCTGAGGCGCTCGTCGCCGAGAGAATCAGATATTGCGTTGGCTTGCCGACCTCTATCCAGCTGGTTATAGTAGTACTGATACAAATTACTAAGCACTCGTAGCTCAGCTGGATAGAGCGTTGGCTTGCGGAGCCAAAGGTCGCAGGT
>CANEKB010000049.1 GCA_947427985.1 uncultured Candidatus Saccharibacteria bacterium | reverse complement strand
AGCTGCTTTGCGAAGGCTAAGCAAGATGCTACCATCGCCCATCTCGGTCTCAATCACCGAAGCTGTTACTTCATCGCCAACGTTTAAGTTGCGCGCAAAAGACACCTCACGCCGCGGCACCATACCGACACCACGTGCACCGAGATCAATCAAGATCTCGTGTTTGCGAATCGACAAAACTTTACCAGTTACTGTCTCTCCAACCACTGCACGCTTTGCACTCTCTTCACTGGCCGCGAGCAGCTCATCCATTGTTAGTTTGGCTTTTGCCATAATTATATTAATTATCCTTTCTTCGGATTCGTTCCGGAACCCAGCAATGCTACCTACGCCAAGGACCACCTCCTCAACACCTCTAGCATTCCCGATCCTCCTGAACGAACCCGAAATCTCCCCTCATTATACCAAACTTTTCTCTATCCGTCCAGCCCTAGCCTAACGCCGACGGTTATTTACCATTGCCGCCCCAATACCTACTACCAAAATCACAACCGCTCCACCTAATCCCCAGAGTAATACCGGATTCTGATACCATTCCTGTTTCTTTTTGCTTGCTTCGTCTTTCTTTTCTTCCTCTTTCACTAGACTATCGACCTTCGGATCTTCATAATCAAAGAGGTATTTCCCGCTTTTCGGACTCTTGATCACAACTTGGCCATCCTCAGTTATTTCATATTCTACCGGCTCTGTCGTACCGTCATCTTTCACTAGATAAACACCAATCAATTTCTTTCCAGCCGGCAGCTTGAATTTTACCTCTTCTGGTCGCTCTGTCGCACTCTCACCGTTCTCGTCTACAAAATCCAACTCAAAATATTCACTATTACTTCCAAACTTATCTTTTAATTTATTGTCCAACACTAACGGCTTATTCTGCGGCTTTACGCCCTCCGGCAATCCAACCACATCTGTCACGGTGCTGCTACTTGACCCATTGCTCCCACCAATGTTGCTACCCGTATTTGAGTTACTAGAATTACTATTATTGCCTTCGCTACTATTATTGTTGCCGTTGTTGCCACCGTTATTTTGCCCCGGCACAGTCACTCCCGGATCTGGCTGCTGATCACCGCTCGTCTGGTCATCATTTGGCTGATCTACGCCCGGCTTATTGCCATCCGGGTTATCTGGCACCTCTGGTACATCTGGCGTATCTGGCTGCCCTATCTCTTTAATCCAATCCACTTTTGCCACTGCTGAACCTTTATTTCCTGCTTCATCCTGGTATTCAAAGATAAACTCACCGTTCCGTGTGAACCGATATTCTTTCTTTCCTCCATTATTCGTCACAACAAAATCCTCATTATACTCTAGCCCATTTTCATCATGGATCCCATCCGGAAGAAGTACAAAGTCCTCATTAATCTCCGGCGAATCATCGTTGTCGCCCATGCCGCCTTCTGGAGCCATTACCTTGGAGATTGTCGCCACCACCTCACCTGTAGTCTCCTCAATCGTGCTATACTCGATATTTACTTTCGGTGCTGACTTATCTATCCAGTCTACCATTACCGTGGAGCTACCGGTATTTCCCGCCGCGTCCTCATAGCGGAACGTAAACTGGCCATTTCGCATAAACAAGTAGCTAAACGGATCTAGGCTATTTTCATCCTTACTCATCCCGTCGTCATTCTTGTCATCACCGTCTCCCGGCACTGGATCTGGAGCTTCTGTATCATAGCCTTCATCCCCAGACTCCTCCTGATAACCATTATTCAGAATCCGTATCTGTGTATTATCTGGGAAAGTCAGTTTCACGCTTACACTCCGGTTCGTCCTGCCATTTTCTCTGCTACAGTCTTCTGTCTGGTTGCTATTATCCATTACATTATCATCTACGCAAACATACGTTATCGTTGGCGCCGGAATCTTCCTCATAATCCAATCCACCTTCGCAATCGCTGTTCCAATATTGTCTGGGTTTGGATCGCCAACTTTGCGGAAACGGAAAGTGTATGTTCCATTCTCACGGAAAATATGTTGGAATCCACCCTCGCCCATTACGTTGCCGTTTTCATCCACAACCTCAATCTCTTCTTCTGTCGTATTAATCAGTCGTGCAATTACATCACCATTCGTCGGCTCAATTGTGCTATACGCAATACCTGCCGTCGGTCGCGGGTTCTTTGTCTTATCCTCATAAAAGTTTAGCATCCGCGCTGCGATAAAGTTATTGTTATTAGATGTCAAGGTCGCCTTTATCGCCACATATCTCGCCGGGATTGCTTCATGCGTGACAGTTTCTTCTTTGACCGGCTCACCATTTTCGTCCAGCACTGGCTCACCCTCTTCATCCAACTTTGACACCTCTTTGGTTCGACGAAACTCAAACGTCCGCGGATTTGGCTGCCCATTCAAAATGCCATTATCCCTATTCTCCCAATTACCCGTGCATAATAGCTGCTCCGTCTCGACACAGTCATCAGAAATAGTACCGACATGTTGGAATCCTTGCTCAATAGCGCTAAAACTCGATAGGTCCGGATTCTCATCTGTTGTCACGTAGATCTTACCCTGTAAAATCCGTCCGTTACCGCCACCAGACGGCACGTATCCCAGCGCCGACAAGTCGGTCAAATGGTCCAACTTAATCACAATCCACTGATCATGGTCATTCCCTTGCCAGTTCGAATGCCATCTCGTATTGATATTACCATCAATCGCATATATAGCATTCCCATACTGTCCACCGCCTGTCGCCTGACTTGATACTGCCGCCACCGACAAATGTGACACTGGAATATATTTTCGCGTATCTGGGTCTGTATCGGCAGTAAACTTATAATCCGCCGACGCATCGCTTGGCAAGAAAACTCCTGTCGCTCCAACCCGCACTTGAATCGTAATATCCCCAATCCTTAGCGGCGATTCTTTCGCATAAGACACCCACTCGCCCTCAGTTCGTGCGCCGTCGTCTCCGATCTTTACTTCGCGCCATTCCATCGTCGTATTCACGCCTACGACCCGGTTCTCCTTGTCATTCGCGTACAAATTCGCTGGCAAAGTCCCCTTCTTGATGTCTATCGTGTAATAATTTGCCTCAGTCCAAGGCACTCCCTGGATATGTACCTTAATATCGTCGTCTATATTGATCTTTGCAATTTCTTCATCGGTTAGTTTAATCTGCTTTTCCGTCACCCATTTATCATGGTTTGGCCCGCTCGACCAAGTCTCTCCGCCATCCAAACTATAATCAAATGCTGCATTACTATTTTCATACTTCGACCCCAATTTCAAGACGCCTGCATCATCCCCGTCAAACGAAAACACTGCTACTTGGTTATTCAATCTGCCGAGCAAAGCGTTTGCCAATGTCCGGGTCACCCCGCTTTGCCGGAAAATTCCCGCAATATCAATTTCGCTAGCATTCTTAGAATCCACCATCCACTCTAACGTTCGCCGCAGCATCATCTCTGTCGACAAACTATACCCAGTCGTTACTGAATCCGCCTCGCTATTTGCTGGCATCTGCGCAATTATCGTCTGCATCAAATCATGATATGGCAAGGCAAAGCTCTTCATTCGCGACTCCGTCATCATGCTCGCCAAATCATACCAATCTTTCGCCGTCTTATTTCCTTGACCGATATAATTGGCAATTATTCCATACCAAGCATCAAAGTTAAAATCTTGCGCGGTTAATGCTTCACGATAAACTTCCTCTTGTTTACCTAAGTTATCACTATAAATTTCCGCCAACTTCACAATAATTTGCGATTTTTCATAGTTCTCGAAATCGTTAATTGCCGCCTGCGCCATTGTTACATAGCTACCCTGTTGGCCATAACGGTTCCTGAGCAACGAATACTCGCCCGTCGCCGCGCCCCAGTTATTCATCTGACGCACTGGATGATAGGTATTAATATTCGTATACCCAGTAAAGTTCGACTGCGACCACCCACTCACATCATTTGTCAAAGCCCACGCTGGTGTACCATTTCCCATCTCATAATTTGCAAAAGCCAAGTGCCCTGGTTGTCCAAAAGTCGTGCTCGGCACTCCATACGACGCCGTCATATTCTGCCCGAAATTAGAAATCTGCCAACAAACCCCACCATAGTAATTAATCATCCAAAGATGCGGAGCCTTCGCCTCAAAACCAATCTTGTAATTCCCCGCTATGCTCTTATCAATCCCGTCTGTATAATTCGCACCAATCAAATGATAGCGCTCCGCCCAAGTCTTCCCAGATTTCGGGTCAACGTAATTCTCGTCATAATTCTGGTCAAACCAATAGTGATTACCGATGCTAATGTATGGAACCGGCGGATAAGTATAAAGTCCCTTGCCTACTGTCGGCAACCAGTCTCGTAACCACTCGATCTCATCATCGCCCAGCTCCGTAAACATCACATAGCGCATTTCTTCTACTTCTAGTTGCTCAAAGACCACTGTTTGCAGTTTTCCGTTCAGATACATTCCCTTATATACTGCATAGCGATCTAGCGGTCGCGAAACGTTCGGACTTTCTGCATTCCCCGCCATCGCTCCTTGATCACGAATCCAGAATCGCACCTGCTTCGAATGAGTCAGCGCAATCGAGATCATCATCTTTTGGTAAAGCTCACCTCTCGTACCACTACCATATTGCAACGGCGTAGAATCCGACAAATCATCCTTATATTCTGTATAAAGTTCCGTTAATACCGCTAAAGACTGCTCGTAGCTCCCCGTCGGAGCTCCGCCCGTCGTATACATCCTCAGTGCGCCAAGATCGTTATATAGCCAAGCCATCATCTCGCGCTCTTCTTGTCCTTGTTGCACAAATTGTGTCAAGGTCCACCGCGACGCTTTCTGTGCTAAGTTCCGCCGCAGGAGTGTCATTTCATAATCCGGACTCCGCTCAATCAGATCCGCTGCTGCACCATCCTCCGCTTTTAGTTGTGCGTCCAACTCCCCAACCTCCGGGATTACACCACTATCTTCTTTATAACCTTCTTTGACTAATTTAATATCGCCATAGACCGCGTGGTCGCTCGCATTAGAACCATTTGAATTCGCATGGAATCGAATATAATTCACCCCTTTGATTGGGATTTTCACAAATGTGGCATTATCGGTCGGTCGCGCCACCTGTGTACAGTTCGTCGCTCCATCTGCCTCCGTCAAAACCTGACCCCATTCGGCTACTGTCGTTGGGGCCGTTGCCGATGTACTCGTATAGACACAGAACTTCACACTACCCACCGTCGCCGTCGCCTTACTATCCACGCCAACATAAGCTGTCAAATAGTCGTAATCTTGGTAGTTGCGCAGATCATAATCCAAGTTCGAAGTCGCGTGCGCCCAAATCCCCTTATTAAAAGTGCGTACTTCATCGTCAAACCTTAGCGATATCTTTGCTCCGCTCGACGTCTGATTTTTCCGAATTACATCGTATGCTACTGTTGAGCTCGGCATGTAATCTACATCCGTTAAGTCCAAAAACAGTCCGTTCTGATCCGCCGCCCCAAAGTCTATTATATTCTCCGCCGAAATTTGCCGTACTGCTGCTTTAGCTTGCCACAATCCTGAGCAAAACAAGCTTAACCCCACCAAAATCCCAGCCACTAAACCTATTAGCAGCCTCTGCTTTCTAGATTTCTGTTTTTCCATACAATATACCTTCTCTTTTGCCTCATTATAACACAAAGTTTAAAATAAACTCAATATCTCGCAACCATGTTTCATGGTTTAGTATAAACATTTTCATCCAACCCTCTGCCCATCAGCGATACATCTCACACTGTGGGCAATGGTATTTTCCATCCGGAGTCTGGTACATCGTCAACCCACATTCCGCACAGGTCGACCGCGCATATAGCCAATCTCGATATGAATCCAATTCCTCCTCCGCGAAATTCTCATCGTATTTCACCCCATATTTTACACAAAGCTTCTCCGCCTCCGCCCACGCCGCGCCTTCCATTTTTACTCGTTCTAGATCCATCCCCCAATTCCGATGCCCCAGTATGGCGTGTCCTACCTCATGCAAGAGTTGCATTTTTAGATAATTATTTTTTATTTCAACACATTCATTGATTTTTGCAGCCAGTTCTTGTTCGGTTTTTTCTGGCTCTCTTCTGCGTGATTCCTTATCCGCGTCAGCATAGATAATCGTCCGTGGCGGTCGAAACGCAAATTTCCTTCCCGGCCGAAACCGTAGCTTCGGGAAATCTTCTTCTAACCGCGTCAACAACTCCACAAAGTCCTCCGCCACTCTTACCTCCGTTTCCATCATTATACTCAATCCCCCTCTTTTTTACGAGCACAAGCGCTTATCTCTCTCACCGCACCCCTTCAACTCACCCTATCCTATTTCACAAAAAATCGGCTCACTCTTTCGAATGAACCGATTTCAGATTATAATCGCTAGACCGCTAGCTTATTTGCTTTTCTTAGCTGGTCCACGGCGCGAGATCCGACCGCCCTTCGCGCCCGCAATGCGAGCAAGCGCTGGGTTCGCAGCAAAGCCACCAGTATGGCCGTTTTGGCCACCCTTACGCCCAATCTGCGAGTAGAACTCTTTGCCATATTTTTCACGATTGGTTGCGGCCGCCTTAAGACCGCCAGCCTTCGTTCCTGACATATTATTCTCCTTTTCCCACCTCAATTAACTTCTAAACCCACCCTCTTTACACGTCGTGACCATGCTTTCGCACACCACGATCATCGGATGTTGCTACCATTTTAGCATACCGCTTCCGTTTTGTCAATAGTTTTTTCATAAAAAGTATGTTATAGTTACGCTTTTCTCTGTTTTACAGGGGCGAAACCGCTTAAAATTCCTTATTTTATACGGGCAGTTTTTCGATCTATCCGCTCTGCTTTATTCCGCCCAGAGTTCGTTACCCGAACTAATAGTTTTCAGCGACCGCCAACACCCGAACAAGCTTTTTGGCCAATTTTTCAACACCCGAACAGGCCAATCTTGTATCCTGTACCTATATTTTTCTTCACCACCGTCAAAAATTTCTTCGCCGGTCCGTCAAAATTTATTCCTCAGCTATCACGCCCGAACATAATTCCTATCTTGCCCGAACATTAGCGTTTTCTCTTCCCGAACAGTCTTTCTTGCATCTACATTCTCCGTATCTTCCGTAGACCCGCCTTTTCCACCCTTGTGGAAAACCGCTAGAGTCTTGTTTCGCCCATTATTCATCTCGTGATATAAAACAGGGGTATAATGCCGCTCTTTTCTTCGTCCGCAGCGGAAGTATCCACCCAACATTCTTGCAATATGTATCCGGCGTCAATGGCTACAGCTGGTCACAAACAGTTCAGAATACCGCTAGCCAACCTATACCGCTTCTCTTCTCAAACGGTCCCATCGGGCTCTATGATCACCATGCATTCTTCGGTTTCTCCCTCCGTTGTCTAGCCATAGAGTAATCAAGGGAGAAAGAAGAAGGTTAAACAGTGACCAAAAGTCAATTCACCATCCACTACTCTCATATTTTGCCATTTTAAGGCCATATCAGGCCATTCAGGGCCATTCTTAGGCCAAAGATGAGTATGAATACATCTTCCGATTTTTGTCATGATATGAAGCTTCCTATGACGTCATGAGAACCCCTACGAAGCACTTTTCGCGAGCAAACCTGATAACCACACGGCTAATTCGATATATGCTCATCCTCCCTTGTATATTACTCTATGGCTAGACAACGGAGGGTATAACCACGTCTAACATCATAGCTCGCACTAGATAAGACCTCTTCGCCAAAAGCCAACCGACCAGCCAACCCTGATACCGTAGCGTTACCCGCCCAGCATTCACCGTTCCAACCCTGCAAATGATAAATCATGTTAACATCCATAATCCCGCTGCGAACGAAGAAAAGCGTGTCGTCCGTAGCGGGTATATACCTCACATAGAAAATACGCCACCGAAGTGACGTATTTTCTATGGTGGAGTAACAGGGATTCAAACCCTGGACCTCCGCCTTGCAAAGGCGGCGCTC
>CANEKB010000048.1 GCA_947427985.1 uncultured Candidatus Saccharibacteria bacterium | reverse complement strand
GCTAATGTCCAGCCACATTCTGGCGCCAATGCTAACGAAGCGGTCTATTTCGCTTGGTGCAAGCCTGGCGACACGATCTTGGCGATGTCTTTGCCGGCCGGCGGCCATCTTACTCATGGCTCCCCAGTTACGCGTAGTGCGAAGATTTATAACTTCGTTGGCTATGGTGTGACCGAAGATGGTGACATTGACTACGACGAGCTTGAGAAACTGGCCCTTGAACATCAGCCGCAAATCATCCTTGTTGGCTATTCCGCCTTTATGAAGATCCCAGATTTTGATCGCGTGGCGAAGGTGGCGGCGAAAGTTGCCGAGCAGAGCGGCCATGAGGTGCTTTTGATGGCGGACATGGCGCACGTCGCTGGTCTTATCGCTGGTGGCGTCCATCCGAATCCACTCGAGCATGGTTTCCACGTTATGACTTCTACTACTCATAAGACTTTGCGTGGGCCGCGCGGTGGTCTGATCGTCAGTATGGGTAAGGTCGGCAATCCGCTCAAAAAGACCGAGCGCAAACTCGAGAATATCCCGACCTTGATCGACCGTGCTGTTTTCCCAGGCACCCAAGGCGGCCCGCTCGAGCACGTTATTGCCGCGAAAGCTGTCGCTTTTGAAGAAGATCTCCAGCCGGAGTTCAAGGAGTATGCTGCAAATATTGTTAAGAACGCTAAGGCTCTCGCTGAAGCTCTGAAGGCCGAAGGCTTCAAGCTCCAAGGTGACGGCACTGATAATCACCTCATTCTTGTCGATGTGAAGAGTAGCTTTGGCATCGACGGCAAGCTCTATGAATACGCGCTTGATAAAATCGGCCTCACTCTGAACGCGAATGCTCTTCCGACCGATAAGGGCGCTGCTTTCCGTCCGTCTGGCGTCCGTCTCGGTACTCCGGCTATGACCACGCGCGGCCTCGGCCCCGACGAGATGGAACAGATCGCTAAATGGATGAAGCAGGTTGCCGAGATTTGCGCCAAAGCCGGCGACAAGAAAGGTCTCGCGAATTACGACGGGGAATTAGATAAACTTCATAAAGAAGTCAAAGAACTCGCGCTCCGTTTCCCGGTACCAGGGATTAAGCGATAGAAAACTAGCCACAAAAGCCTCAGAGATGTCTTTCTGGGGCTTTTTGATTGCCAAAAGACATAAAAACCGATTACACTATTGACAAAACATAGAATCTGTGATACAATGAAAGGATAAGCCGTGTAACGGCTCTGTCTGTGGTGGGGGAATCTCTTATAATTATTATACCTTTACGGAAACCTTCCCAATTCTAGAAATGTGTGCTAAAATAAGGGCGTTGGGGTAGTAGCTCATCTGGTAGAGCGCAGCATTCGCATTGCTGAGGTGGTCGGTTCGAGTCCGATCTACTCCACCAGATTATCTCCTCGATGTCTGTCTGTGTGGTTCTGTAGCTCAGTTGGTAGAGCAGAGGCCTGAAGAGCCTTGTGTCGACGGTTCAAGTCCGCCCGGAACCACCATTTTCATAAAAAGAAACCCTCAGGGGTTTATTTTTATGAAAGCAGATAATATTTTCCGCTCTCTCTTAGGATATCCAAAAAATAACCCTCGGCTAAGTTAAGCCGAGGGTTTACTTTTGCTAAAGTTCTTTTACATATTCCTATTCTGTCTGCTCGGGCTGAGCCTGTTCCAAGAAGGCTGCTTGCTGTTCGGGGGTAAGCATATTCCAAAAATCGCGGAATTTGCTGTCCTCCATAATTGCCGGGTTTTCTTGAACCTCCGTCAGCCGCTGTTGATATTCGGCCTCCGTAACCGTTTCCTCAATCTCGCTGAGGGTCTGGCTAAACTCCAGGTTATCGAAACTAAACACCGTCCAGCCCGAGTTCTCCGTCGCAATCACCTGCAATCTTACACGGTCACCTTCGCGGGTGATCGCGGCCTCCGTCGCCGAAGCGTCAGTTAGGAGTAGCTTGTCTTCATGGCCAGCCACTATGAAAAGATAATAGGTGTCGCCGCTCTGAGAATAGGCTCCCCAACGTACAATCTCGCCGGTAATCTCGAGCAGATCGGCTGTGGGTGTATAAAGTGGGCTGGAACCGGACTGCCGCTGCTTGGCGCGAAAATCGCGCTCGACTTCGCGGATAGTTGTGCCGATCCCGACGACCTGATATTTTTCGATGTCTACCAGGGCGAAGGATTTGATGATCGCGCTATTCGGATCGGCTAAGGGGATGAAATAGGCCGGACGGCCTTCAATCATCGTCGGCAGCGGGAACGTGGCGCTATAATTCTGCGCTTTTACGCGTTCGTCACCAAGTGCTGATTGACAAGCGGCGTATTCGGTCGCGCCTGCCAAGCTAAAATACTCGACTTCCTTGGTTCGCATATTGGTTAATACGAACCCGACCGTGCTTTCGTCCGCTCCGCCGTACGAGGTCAGAGAATCAAACAAATAGCAGTCGTCATTTGAATAGACAACCACATTGCCGTCATCAGACTGCAACATTCCAGTCTTGCCGAACCAAGTGTTCCAGTAGCCGCCAGAGTACATGCCCCAGTTCTTCAGCTGTTCTTCGACTAGCTTGGAGGGGTAAATGCGGTCTACCCATTCGGGTACTTCGTTCAGATTGTAGATCTGGACGTTTTGACTGTTGGTTGCATCGACCAGGACAACTTTGGTGATTTCGGCGCCGCCCCAGAAGCCAATCTGGTTTTCGTAAATCGGCACTACCCACCACGGGTGTAGGTCGTCGTCAACTTCAAACTTGTACTCGTAACGCAGGCCGTTAGGCACTGCATTCTGCACGATGCGTTCGAGTTTGTCGCCCCAGGCGGCATGGCCGTCGGGCTGGACGCGGATATTATAGTCGTCGATCAGACGCACGTCGTTATCGTCGGTCATCGAGACCATGACGTAGCCCGGAGTCCCGTTGGGGTTTGCGTTATACTTCCAGTAACCAGAATGCAGAATCGGCGCCACGAAGAACAGTTCTCCGTTGACATCTTGGCGGACGTATTCGCCGAGTTCTACGCTTGAGCCAATAGCGCCAAGCGTGCCGATGAGCTTATCACCTAGCACGCTGGCATATCGCTCATCAATCCAAGGTATTTGCGTCGGGTCGAAGGGCGCGATGTCGCCCTCCGTAAAAGGAGTTGACTCGGGTACGGAAATTTGGGCAGCAAACCGCTCAGCATTACAAAGCTTACTTGACGCGAGGCCGCCAATAATCGCCACGATCACGAACAAGATGACGGGACTCGCAATGATCAGCCCGGCTGCCGGGGGGTCGTGGTCCACCACGACCCCAATCAGAAAGATTACGGCGGGAATCACAAACACGAACGCTCCATAATAGCAGAAAATGCCGAAGCTATTCATGTTGAAGGGGAGATTGAATCTCCAAAGGCCCAACCATAGGAAAAATACGATTGATACGATACCTGCGATACCTGCTACGATTTTACCAATAGATCTACTCATTTTTACCCTCCATTTTCGTTTTTGAAACCTCAAGATTGTTGGAATCGCTTTTTTAGGAATATGTTAAAATGCGCGGTATTGCTAAAAAACTATACCATTTATCATTATAGCACACATGCTTGAAAATGTCAATATAGAATTGCCTTTTTTGGTTAGATATGCTATAATTATAGTAACTTGGGGGGAGTCGAACATTGAAAGGGTGAAGAAGATGAAATATATCCTGCTTTTTATGCTTTTAGCGATTAACTTTGCAATTTCCTGGGCCAACGCGTCGTATGTCGGACGCTACTGGTCTGAATCGAAGAAAATCGGCGGTAGCTTTCGGCGGGAAATTATCTGCGGCTATGTTATGGCTATAGCGGGGTTTACCATGGTCTATGGTTATATCCTGCTCATGGTAGCACCGTTTTTCCTACAGTTATTGGAGGTTGATCCGGATATTATCATGCGCGTCGAGCTTTTGGCCTCGGATTTGCTCTATCTGTTAGTCGGAGTGCCAATCGTCCTGAGCGGCGTGCGCATCTGGCTAACGTCACTGCGTCGAGCTTGGGAAGAGAGGTCTTTCGCCTATCTTGCGACGGCCGGCTGGAACAGTTACGCCCAGATTCACAACATGATGAGCTTTGCTCGCCAAGCGCCCAGCGCTTTTGGGCGAGTAGTTGAGACGTTGTTCGGCGGTAGCAAGTCTCGGTCGAGCAGCAAGAAAAAAGGCGATGCCCTGATAGCGTATTTTGCTATTATCGTCGTTGTGGCGGCGCTACTGGGCGGATATTTCACGGCCGACGCCATCATGAAACGCGCTGACGCCGAGTATGATGCTTTCGCTTATGCGGAGCAACGCCGCCGGCAGCAACGCGGGTACTACTGAAATGAAAACATTTTCACTCACCCCAAGTAACCCAGCCGCTCCTCACGGGGCGGCTTTCTTTTACCTGAAAAAGTGTGCTACAATATAAACATGACAAGTGGAGCGAAGATTGGACATCGGCTAGATCGTTGGCTGGATGAATGGAAAATGGCTTTTTCTGGTATTATTTTGGCAACTCGCGACCCAAAATTTCTCCTCACTTTCGCGCTGACTTTTGTGATTTTTGGAACTTTGATGAATTTGCTCTCGGGGAGTACGGCGGCTTTTAGCCTCTTTTGGGCGACGGATTTTGGTGGGAAATTAGCGATCATCCGTGACGGGTTCTTGGGAATTTTCGGCGTGGGGCGAAATTTCTGGGATTGGCTTCTGCTCTTTGTTGTGACGATATTGCAGAGCATTTTGATTGGCCTAGTAATACTGGTTTGGCGCAAGCGTCGCCAGGGTAGGAAAGCTGACGCGAAGGCTAAAGTCGCCACAAAAAATTCCGATAATCTCCAAAACGCTGGCCTTGCGGCCGGCCTAGCAGTATTAGGTTCCGGCTGCCCGACTTGCGGGACGACTTTGCTTGCTCCGGTACTCGGCGCAGTCTTTAGCTCGAGTAGCTATGCTCTTGCTAGTACGATTTCTGGGCTACTTACGGCGGCGGCAATTCTGCTAGCACTTTTTACCTTAAAACGCATCGGAAAAGATGCTTTCGTAATGATTACGAGTGAAGAATTTTGTCGTCGACACGCCGTCAAGGAGCAGCTCGTCTCTAGTGATTCCGGCGTAAAAGTTAATCAAAAGGAGAAGAATGATGTCTGAAGCTACGGAAAGCATCGAAAGCAAAACTAGCAATGTTGGTCGGATTGTCCGCACAATTGCGATTATTGCTATAATCGTGCTGTTTTTTGTAATTATTATCGCCAATTCATCAACGCGCCGGGCTCCAGGCGACGAGGCTTGGAGCGAGGCGACCACGGTTGGTGATCGCGACGCAAAGAATTATTACATTATGTATACCGACTTGATGTGCCCATATTGCGACGTCTTCTCGCGGGTTGTAATGGAAAACTGGGATGAATTTCAGCAGTATCTTGCCGATAATAACATTCTCTTCGAAATCCGCTTGACCGACTATCTTTATGAAGCTAGCGGCAGCCAGTATTCGCGCGATGCGGCTGAGGCGGCTTATTGCGCTGCGCAAGAGAGTAAATTCTGGGATTTCTACCATGGCGCGATTGCGGGGCTCTGGAAGGATTACCATTCGAAGGGAATCGGTAATAGCAAGACTGCCGCCCCAATTAAAAACATGCCAGAAAATTACTGGTTAGAGATTGGTCACGAGGCTGGACTTAGCGACCAGTTCGATCAATGTGTAGCGAACCATAGCTCAGCCGAAGAATTAGATCGCAATACTAAACGCGCGCTTCAGGTTGCCCAAGGTATGCCGTATTTCCAGTTTAACGATTTTACAATGGCTGGGTTCGATAGTAGTTGGGGATGGGATTACGTCTTACGTTATCTTGATGCAGGCCTCGGTAAGACTGAGCAGTAGCTATTCGGGAGCTGGCATAGTATATTATACTGTTGCCAGCTCTGCCTGCTCGCTAGAACACTAGCTCTTCGCTTTCACCGGTAGTGAGGTCCTTGATCATATACTTTCCGGAACGGACCTCGTTTTCGCCGACTACAATAGCATAATTTGCGACACGACCAGCGTATTTCATCTTGTCGCCCAATCCTTTGCCAGCATATTCAAGATCAACACTTTTGCCGGCAGCACGTAGCTTCTCCGCTAGTTTGTTTGCGGCTGGAATTTCCGACTCACCGAAGGGAATGACGCAAATATCAACCGGCTTCAGCTCGCTCGTATGAACCATACCGTAATTTTGCAGCAGATAGAAGAGTCTCGTCAAGCCAATCGATCCGCCTACGCCCGGCATCGCTTGTGTATTATAATTGCCGGCCAAATTCTCATAGCGACCCCCACCACAGATCGAGCCGATTTCGCGGTGATCCGGTACGATTGTTTCAAATACTGTGCCAGTGTAGTAATCTAAACCGCGCACGATTAACATATCGGCGGTAATTACGTTGCCGAGGCCCTGGCCTTCTAGCAGCTCAAGTACAATAGCTAACTCGTTTACGCCCGCTACAAATGTTTCGTTACTATTTTCGAGCGCAAGTAGCTTCCCGACGACATCTTTACGACTTCCGCGGATCTCCATAAATGTTGTGATTTTTACAACATTCTCACTACCAATACCAAGATCGGTGAACGCCTTTTGCGTAGCCTCAGTCGGCACTTTCTCGGCATGATCAATAATGCTGAAAATGTCTGTCGCATGCTGTTCAAGGTTCATCGAAGCCAGTAAGCCAGAGAGCAATTTACGGTTACTAATTCTCACCAAAAAACCATCTCCTGGTAGGGGCAATATCTTTAGGGCGTCGATCAATGTGCTGATTACGTCCGCATCGTAGCCAAACGGTAGCTTACCCCAGCCAATTACGTCGACATCGCACTGATAGAATTCGCGAAAACGCCCCTTTTGTGCTCGCTCCCCGCGGAAATTTCGACCAACTTGAGTGACCTTAAAAGGAAAAGCCAGATCGTTGGTGTGTTCGACGGTGTAGCGTGCTAATGGTACAGTGTGGTCGAAGCGCAGCGCCTGATCAGCGTCATCAGCGGTTTCGGCAGTTTTGACAACTTTATAAATCTGCTTCTCAGTATCGCCGCCAGCTTTCGCTAAGAGGATTTCTGTCCGGTCAATCGTTGGTGTTTCGATATGTTGATAGCCGTGACGATGAAATGCCTCCTCAATACCCGCCTTGAGACGGTCAAATTCAGTTTGTAGGCCCGGCAGCAATTCTTGCATACCACTAATTGGGGAGGTATTGAACTTTTTCATACTCTAATTATAACACAGAATCTGGTCGATATTGCATTTTACGGTTGTTTATGCTATAATGGTAGTATGGGAAAGCTTTGGGATTTCTTGATGCGACGCAAGTCTTTGTGTCTAGCAGTACTGGCGGTTTTTGGCGCCAGCTTCATCCTGAGCCAACAGTTTTTAGCTGAACAACTGGTTTCGACGCAAGCGTCCACCGAACCGGATATAAACATCTCGCAATCTCCGGTCGATATTCCGTCGGCCCCCGAAATTACGGATTTGCCGACGATTGACGACTTGGGCTCAGTTTCCGAAGTTGAACCTTCAGACGATCCTGGTAGTGATGCGTCTGACGACTCGCCTGATGATTTGCCTTTTGAATTTAACGAACCGACCCATACTGAAAACTATTTTACTATAGTCACTGGCCCGCGTGATGTCGCGATGCTTAATTTAGTCGAGGTGCCGCGTACTGGTGGGGAAGCGCCAGCTTTCGGAATTGCTACAGGAGATGATGGTTATGGTGTTGGTTCAAATTTACCTAGCGACATGGCTTCGGACACTGACCATGTGAGTTCTGCAATTTCGGCTGCGACTTTGGTTGGAATTCAGTCTGGTTCGAAACGGTTTGGCTTTTGGTCGGGTTTCTCTGCCACCTTTTTGGTCTTGCTCACCGTAATTAGCCTAGTTTATTTATCTGTACGTTTTTCGCGCTAGCTAACTACTTGTATTGTGTTTCCGGGGGGGGGTATAATAGGAAAAAGCAAAGG
>CANEKB010000047.1 GCA_947427985.1 uncultured Candidatus Saccharibacteria bacterium | reverse complement strand
TACCAAATCATAAGCCATGAATTTCAATTGTCGGCTAGCCGCCACCTTCGGATCGAGCTGGCGGATACTACCGGCGGCAAGATTGCGAGGGTTGGCGAAAGGCTTTTCGCCGACCCTCTGCTGACGAGCGTTCAGCTCGTCAAAATCTTTCTTAAAGATTACGATCTCGCCGCGCACTTCGACGTGTCCTGGCTCAGAAATCCGCAGCGGTACATTCTCAATTGTACGCACATTCATTGTCACGTCTTCTCCAACCAAACCGTCACCACGCGTCACGGCTTGCACCAGTAATCCATCTTGATAATGTAATGCGCAGGCCAGCCCGTCCATCTTAATATCAGTAAAGTATTCCTGAATCGGACCGGTCAGTTTTTCGTTCGCTGTCACCCATTCTCGAATCTCGTCTTCTGAAAACACATCCGCCAGTGAAATCATCCGCTGTTCGTGCGTCACTTTGGTAAATTTGTCTAAAGCCTTACCCGCTACTCGCTGCGTCGGCGAATCCGGCGTAATCAGCTCTGGAAATTGTTTTTCTAGCTCTGCTAGCTCGTGTTTGAGCGAATCAGCCGCCGCCTCCGACATAATTGACTCGTCCAAAACATGATAATGATAGCGATAGTCATTAATCAACTCGCGCAACTTCAGAATCCGCGCCTCGGCCTCACTTTTATTCATTTCACCTCCACAAGAATTGTTTCTATTATATCATACTTCGCAGGAATAGCATTGTCGGCTCAGAAAAGTAACAATTCAGACTTTGTACCTGACTTTGGTTTTGTGCGATACAGCGTTCTAACTAACCATAAGAAAATCCCCGTCCAGAGTTGGGCGGGGATGCCTTGGTTAGCGGTATTTCGTGACGTTCACAAGGACAGTGCCCGGACTTTCGGGCAATTCAGAGATGAAACAGAGTTCGCAGTCCCCCGTAATATTGCCCTTGATGAGGCAAATCTGCGTATCGTCGACTTCGGGATCAGCTTTCTGGAGATAGGTGCAGAGGCGGCCATCCGCCGTGCGTACCGTGAGAGTGTGACTCCGAATCGTCGGTAACAGATAATCTCGAAGGAGAGGCTGGCCGTCCGGCAGCGGATCACGATGAATAATTACCAGACTAATCCCGATTGGGTCGACGTGTAGCCCGAGAAACTTCCATTCCGACACTTTCCCCTCCAAGATTTCGATGATTTGCTGACGCACTGCCCAATCCTCAGAGTCTTCTGGGTCAGGAAGCAAGGTCGGGTCGCCACAGTCGATTGCTTCGGCGATAGCGCTCTCAGTTTCGTCATCGCCCAGCGGTTCAAAAAGCTTCGGGTCGAGCGTACTAATCGACACCAGCTCCAGCGGCACTGCCGCCCAGAGTTCAGCGTGCGGGATCGGCTCAATCCCATCATCCTCCCAGAAGACCGAAAACGGGCGCGGACAATTGGAAATCTGATACTGGTCCTTCACCTTGAGCTGAAAATGGCTCTTCAGCATCACTACACCACCTTTTCTAACGATGATAAAGATCTAAAAAAATTAACCACTAAGGCATTTAACATTATAACACTATGTCGGTTTTCTGTCTAGAAGATGTTACTTTTCTTTGTAATCTAGCAGCCAACGATAATAACGATAGAGATAAGTTGTTGCGTAGATAAAAACGAAGCAAGTTACAATTACTAGGCAGAACGACACAATTGGCCAGCCGACCGCCCATTCCCAAGCTTCTTTAAGCCAAAGATCAATCAGAATAACTGGCAACATTGTAATAATATAAACTAAGGCTATCACAAAGAGCAGATAGAGCACCCGCAAGATTAAGCGGATGCGTCGACCTGAAACCAGTTCGGCTGTCGAGGTTAGTGCTTCCATTGGATACATTCCTGGCGCAGTTACTGCGACTAGCGCCATTAAAGTCCCCGAAAGCATATAGCCTGACAATAATAGCATGAGCATTACAAAAATAAAATACAGTAGCGCGTAAAACGGTGTGGCCAAGAAATTGGTTGCCACTGCCGCAGCATAAGTAATTAGCACCAACATAATCGGGATCGCTTGTAGAAAAGCCACAACGAAGATTAGTAAAGTCGAAATTAACGGACTAAGCGCATTATAGAGAGCATCGCGCAAACGTGGCCGGCTTCCACTAAAGAAATGACGCAAAAGGAAAATCGTTACTAACCACATAACTAGGAACAGGACGACCATAAATACCGTCTGTACTTCGCCCATACCAGTATCGAGACCACCCGTCGTCACGGTCGAGATTAGAAGTAAGCCCGCCTTGGCAAAGTTACCAATCTGACCATTGGCTAATTCCCCACTAGTTTCGTCGATTGTGTCTTTGAATTGCTGGTAGAGATCTTCGCTTAACAAGCCAACACAACCAACGTAAAGCACTGTCATTAATAGAATGAACGGCACGAAAGTCTTCCAGTTACGAAAAATGATTTGGAATGTCGTCATCGCATGACTAAGCAGGCCTGGCGTTTCGGTCTTGCGTAAATAGTCTTCGCGGTAGGAGCGCTTGAAGCTCTTGTGGCGCGGTGGATGCTTGGCGCGATAGTCCTGCACCCGTACGCGCACTTTTTGAAGACCCCGTTTCGCTTTGCGCAAAACTTTCGGCACGCGGCGTGGAGTTTTTTTGGCTGGGCCTACCTGCTGCTGTTTAGCCATAGTTGCTTGTTTTACTTTGGCCGTTTTGCTAGCCTTAGTAGCATTTTTAGAAGGAATTCTTGCCATGCTCAAGTCTCTCAATCCGTTTTTCGATCGGTGGATGGGTGCTGAAAAGGTTATTGACAGCACCTTTGCGCAAAGGATTATTAATGAAGAGCGCTTCCGTGGCCGGGTTTTGGTGCTTCATGGGACGAGCGTGAGTGTCAAGCTTCTTTAGGGCAGAAATCATTCCTTCTGGATAACGAGTAATGTGTGCTGCCGAAGCATCTGCAAGATACTCACGTTCGCGTGAAACCGCCATTTGCGCCAAAGAGGCCGCCAATGGCGCCAAAAGCGATACTAAGAGGACTACAATCAGCCCAATCGGACTATTATCCTCGTCGTTACCTCGGCTAGTATAAAGCATCATGCGAACACCTAGATCAGAGATGTAACCCACGATACAGACCAGACCAAAAGTAATCATCGAAACACGAACATCATAATTCTTCACGTGCGACATTTCGTGCGCCATTACCGCATTTAGTTCCTTGTTATCCATGATATCCAGCAGACCGGTCGTTGCTGCGACTACGGCATGCTGAGGGTCACGGCCAGTAGCAAAGGCATTCGGCGCCGGATCATCAATGATATAGACTTTCGGCATCGGTAAGCCAGTCGCAATTGAGATATTTTCAACGGTATTGTAGAGACGAGGATTATCCTTTTTCTTAATTTGCTTTGCGCCAGTCATAGCTACGGCGAGCGAAGCTGCGGCAAAATATTGGATAACCGCGTAGACTAGCGCTACTGCAAATACCCAAAAGGCGACCCACCAGTCGCCCATGAAGTACGCCGCAGCCCAACCAATCGCCGTAATTAACATGACAAAAAAGATCATGATAAAAACAGTGTTGCGTTTGTTGGCGGCAATTTGCTTGTACATTAGTTGAATTTAACTTCGGGAGCCTGCTCGATCTTGGCTTTTTCGGTCTCTGGGACTTCGAAGTATTCACGAGTTTTGAAATGGCCAACCATATTATTAATGACATTTGATGGGAAAATTTTGATTTTCGTATTAAGTTCTTTCGCACCAGCATTATAGAAGCGGCGAGCGGCCTGGATCTTGTCTTCAACATCTTGAAGCTGGAGCTGAAGCTGCTGGAAATTTGTGTTAGCCTTAAGTTCTGGATAGGCTTCGGCAATTGCAAAAATCTTCGACAAGGCACCTTCAAGCGTGCGCTCTGCTTCGGCTGTGCTCTTAACGTCCTTTGCGCCCATCACTGCCGCACGAGCTTTCGTGACATTCTCAAAAGCAGACTTTTCGTGAGTAGCATAGCCCTTTACTGTCTCGACAAGATTCGGAATTAAATCAGCGCGATATTTTAGCTGGACGGTAATGTCCGACCAAGCCTCATTTACGCGCTCGTCAAGCTTAACAAGACTATTATATGTTCCCCAAATAGCAGCGACGACAATCACGACTAAAGCGACCACTACTAGAAGAACGATTAGAGCAACATTCATGAAATTCTCCTTTATTTATATATTCTTATTATATATGACGTAAAGCGGTTTGTCTATGGGATCAGGCATTAGTAATCGCCTGCAACAACGAAGCAAGAAAGCCAAAGCTCGCCATCAAACATAGGGCCACAATGTAAAGGATAATCCAGCAAAATTGTGAACGCGAAAAGTTGCGCAAGTTACGATTACTAGCGCCAAAGGAAAGACAAAGACAAATAATCCAGCCTATTATCGGGATGTTAAACAAAAACGTGTAGCCGAAATAGCCCCACATCCCGATCGGACGATACTCGTCCGGGATAACGACCTCACGCGCGATGTACGCCTCGGCCGGTCGACTAACGAGCTTTTGCGTAGTGCGTGCCTTTTTAGTAGTTTTGGTGGTCTTAGCGGTTTTAGTATTGATGTTAGTTTTGGGCATAGAAATTCCTTCACAAGTTTAGAATGCTTGTTTTTAGTATAAACGTTTTATGTAAAAAAGCAAGATCTTCAAACTTCTCGACCAAAATAGAAGCTGCAAGAAAACCGCTATTGACTTTCGAATTTTCATGCTATAATGAGGCAAAAGAGAGGTAGTTTATGGCAGAAGATGCGAAAACGGGTGAGGCAAAGACAACTAAACGCGGGCGCAAGAAGGCCGCAGAGAAGGTAGTAGAACCTCAGCCAACCGTTGAAGCCGAGGCTATAATTGAACCAGCCCCAACGCCAACTATGCCGAGCACGACTCGAGCGAAGAAGGACAAAGCTCAGACTACGGCCGAATTTCAAGAGTCAGTACGCGAACAGATCGAGAATGCTCGTTCGGAAATCATCACCGAGTTACAAGTTACAATCCAACACGAGATTAGCGAAGTAATGGTGCGCCAAGCACAGAAGGAGCGCCGCAAGCGCCGCTGGAATGCGCTTATTCATGATTTGATTATTTTGATTTTGCTAGCTTTAGTCGGTTATATGGGTTTTTGTCTTTATGATGCTGAGTACTTTGATTTTCTGCCAAAAAAGTGTGAACGCGATAATAGCTGCCAAGAAATCAAAGACTCTGGTAACAATGTTTCTGAGATCGTAAAAGATACAGCCTGGTACAAGGAGAATTATGGTTACCTTTTTGATGAGTTACAACTCAATCTCGATCCCGACGGGCTAGACGCCCATTATCTATACAGCGGCGATTACAGAGCCGGCGACATTAAGCCGGCTTATTTGTTGGCAATGGCTTACAATAGGGTTGCGCCGACACTCGGCAGCAATGAGATTAGCGTTTCTGAAGATGCGCTAAAATACGCTTTTATTGAAGTCTTTGGCTCCCTAGACAACTACGCTCGGGGAAGCTTCCGCAATGGTTGCTTAGATTTTGGCTATGAGCGCTCCGAAGGCCGCTATGTGGCCGCCGACACAAGCTGTAGTACACAGGGTGGCCGCCAGATTCTTGAACAGATTGACGAAATTTACGAGGAAGGCAATGCGTTATATTTTTTGACGACCGCAACAATTTACGATCCGAGCGAGGAGAGTTTCTATACCTTCGATAATCCGTTCCGGGCGGCCGTTACGAATGTAACAAAAGACGATTTGAACCGCAACCAAGCTCGTCTCAACCGTTATCAGTATCAGTTCAAAAAGACTGATGGTCAATATTATTTTGATGCCATTGTGAAACTAAAATAACCGGAGGTCGAATGACAAACATACCCGAGAAAACAATTTGCCTCTGTGGTAGTATCAAATTTGCACCAGAAATGAAGGCCTGGGCGCAGAAGCTTGCCGAAGAGGGCAAGGTCGGGATTCTGCCGGTTGGTGCGAAGCGTTTAGACGAAGAAACCGCCGTCGATGAGAGCTACGACAAGGCGAAGTTAAAACGTGAATTTGACGCTGTGAAGGCACATTTTGACGAAATCAGCCGAGCTGATGCTATTCTAGTCTGCAATTACGATAAAAACGGGGTCAGGAATTACATTGGCGCGAATACCTTTCTCGAGATGGGTTTTGCACACTGCCTTGGCAAAAAGATTTACCTCGTCAACCCACTGCCTGATATGCCGTATATCAACGATGAGCTTTATGCGTTTGATGTAGAGGTGGTGGGAGATCTAGATTAGGGCGCTTCCTTGCACTGGCAAGAAAGCTGAGTATCTTAATTTTTCAGAAAAACCTTTGACGAACAGCTGGCGGCGTGCTATAATGGCTTTAGACATCAGCAAGGGCCGAGCCCACTATGCGGGCGTAGCTCAGTTGTTTAGAGCGCTTCCTTGCCAAGGAAGAGGTCGAGAGTTAGAGTCTCTTCGCCCGCACCATGTTGAGTCTTAAGAATAACGCGCTCTGAGTAGGAGGCGTTATTTTGTTTTGATTAGAAATCATCCGGAGTAGAGATAGGATAGAAATGACTAATTCTGAGTTTATAGTGAAGCCGACAGAGGGGCTCGAGGAAGCCCCGATTACCTATAAGCGGATGCTGTACCAGGCTTGTCAGGATGAGGGCGTAAAGTTGCGATTCCTTTCGCGAAACTGGGTAAAGCATTTGGAGAAAAACGGCCAGGTGCATTTTATCACAGGTTACAAATTTGATTTGAATCCACATGCCCTAGGTGAAATAATTGATGATAAATACGCTTTGTTCTCGGTTCTTAAGGATGCTGAAGTTCCTATTATTGAGCACGCTATCGTTTATCGTCCAGATACTAATAGAAGTTTCGCGCAAGGCTGCAATACCATAGATTATGTTCGTAATTACTGGTTAGCACACGGCGGTGATATCGTAATTAAGCCTAATAATGGCACTGGTGGCAGAAGGATTGTCAGGGTACGGGCAGAGGAAGAGCTAGCGCTAGCGTTAATGAAGGCTTTGGGTCAAAGTTATTCTGGTAGTATGTGCCCATTTTATAAAATTCGACACGAATATCGTGCAGTAACGTTAGATAACGAAGTGAGGCTTAGCTATATGAAGACTTTGCCCGATGAGATAAGCTGGAAGTTCAACCTCCAACAAGGTAGCAAATCTGAAGACATTCCAGCCGAGAAATTACCAAAAGTTACTACTTTAGCCAAACAAACGAGTGAGGCGATCGGACTAAGATTCGGAAGCGTCGATATTATCGAAACTGAGGCGGGCGATTTTATGGTAATGGAGGTAAACAGCGGCGTAATGGTGTCGAAATTTCTAAAGCAACACCCTGATCGTTATCCCGAAATCCGAGCAATGTTCCGCGACGCAATCCGAAAGATGTTTGAGAGCTAAACACAGGTTAGGCTGGTCGATCCTGAGATTTCGTGATAGAATAGTAGCATGGCACTGTGGCGGAGTGGTTACGCAGCGGTCTGCAAAACCGCGTACACCGGTTCAATTCCGGTCGGTGCCTCCAGATATTTTGAGACCAACCGCTAGGTTGGTATTAAAATATCTGGCTCAGAGCCGGAAAGGACCCGGGAACCGGGTCTAGGCTGTAGTGAGCGAGTGAATTACTTTTCGCAGTTTTTCCGGTGGGCCTTGAGTTTCTTCATTGCCCAGTCATAGTGGCTCGGCATTACGCTCACAAAATATGAACCGAGGTCAGTATTCACCCACGGAAAAACTCCTCGTCCAAAAAGTTGCTCATTTGAATATTTTTCAGCAAGCTTCAAAACTTTAGCATGAGATTCTTCAAACATCTTTTTAGCATCTTTAAGACTAGTGTTCTGATGTTTCTGCCAAAAATCTACGTTCATATCGCCATAGGTTTTCCAGGAATACGGCTCCGGAATGAACGGCTTCGCCTCTCCTTTCTCGTTGGCTGCAATCCAGTTCAAGAGTAGCTGATGCCACTCATAGAGATGGACATAAACATCACGCAAATTTTTATCGCGACTCCAGTGCCGTTCAGATTTCTTTGAATCATCCGAGAAATCAAACTCGGTATTTAATTCTTTTTCGGTCAAGGACGCAATCAGATCAGCTAATTTCTGATATTGCTCATTGCTGGCTTTAAGTAAATCTTCTTTGCTATGTGCTCGCGGCATAAAACTCCTTTGCTTTTTCCTATTATACCCCCCCCCGTAAACACAATACAAGTAGTTAGCTTGCGCGAAAATCGTACAGATAAATTAACTTGGCTAATTACGGT
>CANEKB010000046.1 GCA_947427985.1 uncultured Candidatus Saccharibacteria bacterium | reverse complement strand
GTAATTCAACATCATCTGCGTTAAACTCAGGCTGTTCTTGAAACGCTCGCGCATTTCCGGCCAGATCTCGTCGATGCCGGCGACATCTCTCTGTAAAGCCTCCGCGTTATTTCCATGCACCTTCGTGCAAAAGCTAATAACGCGCTCACGAACCAGGTCAACCTGCTCGTCCGTCGGCACTCCCCCACCTTTCGCCAGCTGGATATACTGAATTGCCAGCTCTTGTTGATCATACTGCGCCAACGGTGTGCCCTTCAGCATCAGACTATTCATCGGATGCTGAAAAAAGATACCTTCGCGTGATAATTGTCCCATTATCATGCACCTCCTAATTTTGTTAAACTGCTAAGCGGCCCAAAAACCTAAAGAACACGCCACCCAGCTGCTTACACTTTCATTATACCGATTTCCCCATCTTAGCGCAAGGAGTTTTGCTAAAAACATTGACCTAAGCATAAGCATACTATATAATAAACGTAAGTTTTTATATTATATAAAGGATGCATATGAAAAAATATAAACAAAAAATCATGAAACACTACATATGCTCAGTCGCTCGAGTAATGGCCTGCGTGTCATTCTTAGTGCTGGCCATAATTGGTGTTTCTTCGTTGGTCCGAGCAATGTCTCTTGAGAGTGTTGCCAATGAAAACGGAATTCCATCTTCTTGGGAAGTTGCCTCACTTGGCAATCCTGAAGAGATTACCATACCTATCACCTATTGGGATCAGCGCCAAGACTCATGCACCGACCCAGATCGCCAGTTCGAATGGTCACTTTGCCGCCTCTATGCAAAGGGAATCATTAAAAATATCGTCAAGAGCCAACTTGGCGCCGATGGCTTACCGGTCCCAACCTATAACAATAGCACCGATGCCTGGAACGCCTACCACGATGTTTTCACGGCTAATGTTATTGGTAATGATCCAGTTCGAACCACGGACAACTTCTACCGTTGGTTCCACGAAACCACCGATCAAAACGGCAAGCAGCTCTCGAAGCAATACGAACGTGAAGTAACTTTTCACCGCACTGGCAATAACACCTACGAATACGGTAGCAAGGGAACTTTTCCACTCGATGATGTAGATTTCTCAAACGACGATGAAGCCACCAGCACCGGTCACAACTTTCACTTTACCGCCCACATGCGCATTCCAATGAAAATTTCTGCTGACGGTTCGGAACAATTCTGGTTTAGCGGCGATGATGACGTATGGGTCTTCCTAGATGGACAGCTCGTGCTCGACCTTGGCGGTCTCCACATGGATACCGAAGGGTATTTCACGATTGACCAAAACGGTAGGGTTATTTCTACGGTCAACAACGTCGCCGACGCCTCTTGCCGCCAACAGAACGTGAGAGACCCTCGCATGATCGGCTACGACATCTATAATAGTCAAGTCGAAAATGCCTGCCCTCGTAAGCCAGAAACTACTACTTATGACTTAGGCTTAAAATCTGGCGACGTCGTAAACCTGGATTTCTTCTACGCTGAACGCAGTACTAGCGAATCGAATACTCGCATCACAATCTCAAACATGAACTGGCCAATCTCCGCCGACAGCAACCTTGAGGGCGAGATTATAGGCAAAGTTGGCGAAAGCGCCAGCAATCTAGTTCAGTATGACACTAGCATCACTAACCGTGATCCAGAGAACATCCTTAACCTCGAGCGTATTGCCGCCTACATCAATGACAGCTCAAAATCCCCTAACGAAGATGGCACTGAACAAAATATCACTAATAGTGGTTTCATCCCACTCGACATAAACACTCTCTACTATACTAAAACCCCTGATGATCCAGACTCTTGGCAAAACATCGAGATATCAGCACCACTGAACTCTATAGATGGTTTCAAACTAGCTAATTCAATTCAAATGGCTCCACACGGTCAGGCCGGCGACACACTCTATTTCCGCTATTTTGCTGAAACATCCGATAATCCAACCGGCACCATCACTGCCTTGACCAGCTTCTATACCGAGCTTCGTGGGGCATCTGGCGTAACTTATGATCATACTCAACTCAACTATACTGGTCGTCAGGAAGAAATTGTCTCGGAACACACTGTTACCGTTAACTATGTCTACGACGACGAAGAACATACCATTGCTCACGACCCAATCTCTCGCGTTGTAACAGTTGGACAAGACTTCTCAATCGATTCGCCAGACATCGATGGTTATACTCCCGACCAGACCGTAATCACTGGCACCATGCGAGACGAAGATCTGACCTATACCGTAATCTACTCTAAAGTTCCCGAAGAAAAGCCAGATCAACCAGCAAAACCAAAGCATACCGTAACAATCAACTATGTGGACGAGCAGGGTAACACTCTCGTTGATCCATACATTGGAACCTACACCGAAGGCGATCCATACAACATCCCCTCACCAGAAGTTAAAGGCTATACTACGGATGAGCCGACCGTTTCCGGAACCGTACCTGCTCAAGATGTTGAACATACCGTAGTCTATAAAAGGGTCGAATTGCCTCCTACTAGCCCAACCGAGCCAACCATCCCAGATGATCCAACGACCCCAGATAATCCCAACGATAACCTACCACAGCTTCCAACTATACCTTCAGACATCATTGATGGCGATCTTATCTACACTGGCCCACTCGGCGAAGTCGCCTTTGTGCCAAACACTGGGATTATCGACGAGTATGTTGCACCAATCTTTGAACAATATTTTGCCAGCGCCATCTTGTCCCAGGGTTTCGTTCTTGTCACGCTTCTGATCTTTGCAGGCTCCTTCGCAACTTACTTCTCTCTGCGAAAGTATCTCGATCTCGAGACCGCTGCCCGCGCCGCTAACAACCGTAAGCCGCGACCTATGTCAAAAAGCGCTACTAGCATGAAGAAGGCTTTAAATAAAACTACTAAATCGACCGCAAAGAGTGTGTCCAAAAACAAAGTGACTGCCAGCCGTGCTGCAGTTAAATCGGCTAGCAAAACCAAAAAATAACTAATCCAACCAAAGTGCGATGGCAACATCGCACTTTTTTGATGCATTTCGTAGTAAAATAAGGTTATGTCAATTCGTATCCCAAAATACTCTCTTGCGGAAGAGCTAATCAACTCTATCAGCCATGGTCTCTGTGGCATATTTAGCATTGTTGCACTTGTGCTAATGCTCGTAAAAGCCACCACTGCATTACAATATGTGACCGTCTCGATATTTGGCACTACCATGATCCTTCTCTACGTAATCTCGTGTATCTATCACGCACTTTCGCCACGCCTTACTGGCAAAAAAGTTCTCCGCGTGCTTGATCACTGTAACGTCTTTCTACTAGTTTTCGGTACTTATATACCTATTGTATTACTGGGCGTCGGTGGGAGTTTAGGATGGTGGATGTTTGTTTTCGTAGCTATCGTTAGTATCATCGGGATCACGTTTTCCGCCATCAACACTGACCGTTTCCAAGTGCTAGAAGTTGTCTGTCATCTTCTTAACGGTTGGAGCATCCTTATCGGCTTACCGCAATTGCTTGAGCATATGCACTTTGGGGGCGTTTTGCTATTGCTGCTTGGCGGCATATCCTACTCAATCGGAGCAATTCTCTATAGCATCGGTGCGCGCCGAAAATATATGCACAGTGTCTTCCACTTTCTTTGCATTGTTGGCACCGTTTTACAATGGCTCTCAATCTATTTGTATTTATTATAGAGTATGAACAATTCTGAAATCTATAAAATCCGTGGGACCAAGGTTACTTCACCTTACCCAACCCAACTCACTCCGGCCGAGCACCGCCTAATTTTCAGTCTCCAACATGTTTTTGCTCCAGAAAATATTTTTCCCGACTGTTATTTTCCGAAAGTAGACTTTCGTCACAACGCAATCTACAACCAGAAAAACGCTAACTTTGACCTCGCTACGCTCCGCAGTTTACCTGGCTCAGAAGTTGTCCAAATTGATTGTATCGCGCTCGGACCAAAAGGTGTTTTTATATTTGAATCTAAAGACTTTAGCGGCTGGATTTACGGCACTGGCGACCAACGCTACTGGACTCAAACTCTAAACTTTGGCCAAGAAAAACACCAATTCTATAATCCTATCCGCCAAAACGCTATTCATATTGCCGCACTCAGTGAGCTGTTTTTACCCCAAATTCCGGTTTACTCCATCATCGTTTTCGGCAACAATGCCGTATTAAAATCAATCACTAATCTTCCTAGTGGCTGCCACGTCGTACTTCAATCTGCACTCCGCAGCCTAATCAGTTCCATCCTTAATCAGCCAATGCCCCAACTTTCCCCCACTGAGCTCGCCAATATCCGCGCCAACCTCCAAGCCGCCCGAATCCTCCCCACAGCAATTACCCGTAGCGAGCATATTTCTGCCTTGCAAGAAAAATAGCTTAAAGTATGTTATAATATAATAATGAAAGCTTCTCATCTCCATCTCGCCTATGGCACCAAAAACATTTACGATGACTGTAGTTTCGATCTTGAAACAGGTGATAAAGTCGGTATTGTCGGAGTAAACGGAGCCGGTAAATCCACGCTTTTCCGCATTATCCTCGGCGAGCAGCAACTTGATGATGGTGAAATCGCTCTTGAAAATCTCCGCCTCAGCCACCTTCCGCAAGAAATTATCATTCCGCCCGAACATGATGCGGAAACCGTCTGGGGGTACGTCGCTTCTGGTCGCCCCGTCGACCAACTCCAAAATCAGCTAAATTCCGAATATGAAAAGCTTGCAAAATATCCCAGCAGCAACGCAATCCTCGACCGTATCACTAAACTTCAAGATCTTATTGATTCTTACGACATTGCTAACTTTGATTATGAACTGCTCAAAGTCCTTGATAAAATGCATCTTTCTGATCTTATGGATCGTCCAATGAAGGAACTCTCTGGCGGCCAAAAATCAAAAGTCGCCTTCGCTCGAGTCCTTTTTGAGAATGCCGGCCTCTTATTGCTCGATGAACCAACCAACCATCTTGACGTCGAGACCAAATCTTTCGTTACTAACTTCCTTCGCAACTACCATGGCACCGTACTAGTAATTTCTCACGACATCGACTTTCTTAATACTGTCACTAATAAAACTCTCTTCGTTAACAAAACCACCCATAAAATGAAGGTCTATAAAGGGAATTACGCCACCTTTCGCCGACAATACGCCGAAGAGAAGGCCGCCGAGGATGCCCGCATTACCGAACAAGAACGCGAAATTAAACGCCTGTCCGAATTCGTTGCTCGCGCCCGCGCCGCTAAGCGTAGCAACACTGCCCTCATCGGCATGGGACATCAACGCGAAAAAGTCCTTGCTAAGAAGCTTGCTGAGCTCGAGACTAGAGAACAAGAATACAAGCGCGTCGACCTCGATATTTCCCCCGCAAAGCAGAGCACTAAAACTCCGCTTGAGTTACAAAACCTCTCCTTCGCCTACTCGAATGGTCCACTACTTTATGATGGATTGTCCTTTTCACTCACTCGTGGCGAGAAATTCCTCATTGTTGGCGAAAACGGCGTCGGTAAATCTACTTTACTCAAACTTATCGTCGGCCAGCTTCAGCCACTAGGCGGCTCAGTTATCCTTGGCCAGCACACTACGATTGCTTACTATGCTCAGGAATTAGAAATCCTCGACGAATCTCGCACCATCCTCGAAAATGTCCGCTCTTATGATTTTACTGATACTGAGCTTCGTAGCGCACTCTCCAATTTTCTTTTTTATGGCGACGACGTGAACAAAAAAGTTAATGTACTCTCACCAGGCGAAAAAGCCCGTGTCGCTCTCTGTAAAATTCTTCTCCAGCGCGCCAATCTAATCATACTTGATGAGCCCACTAACCATTTCGACCCCGAAACCCAAAAAATCATCGGCGAAAATCTCGCCACTTATACTGGTACCATTATTATGGTTAGTCACAGTCCAGCCTTCGTCGAGCAAATCGGCATCACTCGCATGCTGATTGTCCCCTCACGCGATTCTAATGACAACAGATCCGAAGACAACAAGAAAACTCCTATAAAAAAGCCTGTCCGTACCCGCGAGGGAGACGCTTCACATTTAGCTGTCATCAAAAACTATTCCCGCGAGCTACTTGAATACTATTACTATCTTAACTCTGATTTAATCTAGTTCTAATTTTATAAGGCGAAATTCTTATTAGATCTGTTTTCAGCTTGTCACATTCCATCCGCCGCATCTGAACCTCGCGCCGTAACCACACCGCCATCCAATAACGAACCGAACCCTAATACTTATCTCCCCTCAGATAGTAAAAACCAGACCAAAAGGTCCGGTTTTTACTATGGCTGGGGATGAGGGATTCGAACCCCCGAATGCCGGGACCAGAACCCGGTGCCTTACCACTTGGCGAATCCCCAAGATGTACTCATTATACCACAAACTTCCTCAAAATCTACCCTATTTTCCGGCCATTTACTCATTCAGCTCTCCAAACTATCCCGCCAAGCAAAAAAGAAAACCCTTAAAAATGTTGTAAAATTCACAACGCTTCTACGCTTTTTATTCTTGTCTAACCTTCTTCTTCCTCCCTTATATATTACTCTATATGGCTAGACAACGGAGGGAAAATGGCCAAACCTTATCATCTCCGCGATTTGGCTGTGAGCTTTCTCCTTCTAAAGCACCGTCATACCATGGTTGTGACGACCAAAGCATGCCGAAATAGCCCGGTTGAACAACTGCATCACTCGATATGTTTACACTAACGCCAACGTGTCCGCTGCGGACGAAAATCGAATCAGCTGTTTCGATTTGCAGAATGTCTAACAGTGGTGAACTCAGATAAAATCCGTACGGCTGTACGAATTTTATATATCCTCTTTTCTTCATCCGCAGCGGGCACGCGACTTTTGGTTCCGGAATGTATTTTACTGGAAACCTGAGTGTTACTTGGTCAAATTCTGCTACAGATAAGGATAATTGGACACTTAATCTAGTCATAAATGAACAAGGTGCATTTACTTTAAATGTAGCCACCCCAAGTCTTGGCTTCTCCCTCCGTTGTCTAGCCATAGAGTAATCAAGGGAGGATGAAAAGATGTTGCCACACAAAAAGATCCCCAAGTATAATAACTATTGACTTTTTAGAATTTATATGATACAATGGTAGTACATATGCAATATTTCTGCCGTAAAGCGACTTTATCGCATACGAACTTTCCTAGCTAAAGTTTAATCCGCAGATTTTATTGCCAGTACTACATCCATTCGACCTTTGAAAGGAGAACCATTATGAAACTGAAGAACCTCAGAAAAACCGTGCTCAGCGTCGTCTGCGTCATCCTTATCACCCTTGTTGCGCCCAATGCATACGCTACAAATTCCGAGAAACACATCCTTAACTCTATGGATGCCTACGATCTGACCACCGGAGCCAAGCTCGATATCACGGAAGCAATCCAGCTCGAAATCGGCCACGAATATGAAATCAGAACCTATTTCAAAAACAGTTCCTCCACTGCTACACTTACGAACGCATTCTTTCGTGCCGACAAACACCCGTTCTTTGCTTTTGACGCCGATAGCTTGCAATCTTACAACGGACATTTCGAGATTGATGGCTCCAGTGCTGAAACCACGGAAATCCAACTCAAAGCACCTTCCACAGCCATCTGGATCGAAAAATCCTACACTCTCTGCTACGACGATGAGCGAATTCACTTGCCAGAAGGTTGTGTTATCGGCCTAAATGGCGCGCCTGTCTTTGTCGGCATCGAAGGCCCCAACGACCCCACGACCAAAGGCGGGATAATTGCTCCCAACACTTCCGGTTATGTAGCGTTTCATATTACAGTAAAGGCCGCTCCAGAAAAAGCTAAAGCTACCCTGGAAGAAACGACCGCAAACAGCACCGTCACTCAGGACAAAAACACCCAATCGCATTCCAAAGATTCTCCCACCCCCAACCTGATTTCTGCCACCATATCCTACACCGTCGAGCAAAGGCCTTCTGTCAATAATCTCGCAATTATGATACTGATCAATGTCGTCATTTCGACTATCGTCTATCTCTTACTCCACACTATATTTAAAGCTTACGAGAAAGAGCATGATCAGGACCAGGATTAAACCATGGGGCGACCTCTGGGCCGCCCTTTTTATTTTGCCCGCAGTCGTTGGTCGCTCTTGACTTTCTCTATAATCTTTGCTAAAATAGACGCAGTTATTCTAAAGACAGTGGCGGAGTAGGGAACTATTCTTAATCATGCTACCGAGGAACATCTCTTAGGGGTCTTGCAGGGTAACGAAAGTTAACAACTTGCTAGCAAGAATTTCGCAAAAACTGGTCCCAAGCTTAAAACAAGCTTAAAATCCATTATTTTGCGTTTAT
>CANEKB010000045.1 GCA_947427985.1 uncultured Candidatus Saccharibacteria bacterium | reverse complement strand
GTATTAGTACTTGTAATCTTACTATCTAGCCCATATGAGACTAGGAGATTATAAATCAAGTCTTGACATAGTTTCATAAACTGGATTTTGTGAAGCAAAATCCACTATGCAGAGGTTCCCGCCGAAAAGCGGGAACCTCTGCGCGCCGCTTCTATTTTAAACAGAAGCGTAATGGAGATTAATAACTATTGTCGTAAACTCAGCCCCTGTTTTTCCAAGTAGTTCAGTGTATCGCGCATTGCATCGCCGATCGACAATTCTGTCTTCCAGCCCAATTTTTCCGCGGCCAGAGTCGGGTCGGCGAAGAATTCCGCGAGGTCGCCCGCTCGTCGCGCCACCACCCGGTAGGGAAGCTCCATCCCGCTCGCTATATTGAAGGCTTTGACTATCTCTGCCACTGACGTCCCGTGCCCTGAGCCTAAGTTATAAATCTGTACGCCTTCGTCCATTTTGTCTAACGCTGCGAGATGCCCCTTCGCTAGGTCGACGACATGGATATAGTCGCGGATGCAAGTCCCGTCTGGAGTTGGATAGTCGTCGCCGTAGACTGAAAGCTCTGCGATCTCGCCGGTCGCCACCTTCATGATAATTGGCATTAAGTTATTTGGCTTATCGTTCGGGTCTTCGCCGAGCAGTCCCGATGGGTGCGCCCCGACCGGGTTAAAGTAGCGCAAAATCGTCGCCGAAAATTCCGGGTCCGCCGTCGCCGTATCCTTTAGAATTTCCTCGATCATGTATTTCGTCTTGCCGTATGGGCTCGAAATCTCTCCGCCAGTCTTCATAGATTCGACGTATTTTGGCGATTCTTGGACGCCGTAGACGGTCGCCGATGACGAAAACACGATTCGTTTTACCCCGTATTCTTCCATGCATTCAAGCAGATTTACTGTTCCGCCCACATTGTTTTCGTAATAACGTAATGGCTGTTCGACTGATTCGCCAACTGCTTTTAGCCCTGCGAAATGTATCACTGCATCAAACTTGTTTTCGGCGAAAACTTTTGCTAATGCTTCGGCGTCACGCAAATCCACATCATAGAATCGCGGCTTTACGCCGGTGATCTCCTCAATCCGACCTAGCACTTCAATCTTGCTATTATAGAGGTTATCCAGAATCTCTACTTCATATCCTGCCTGGATCAGTTCGACTGCTGCATGTGACCCGATATACCCAGTCCCGCCGGTGACCAAAATCTTCGTTTTACTCATTCTTCCTCCGCTAATTTTGCCTAGCCTTTTCTCTATTATAACAGACTCTATTTATAATATTTCCCGCTCACTGGTTTGTATTATTCGGAACACTTTTTGCATTTCTATAAAATATTCCCGCACATCTTCGTCGCGTTTTAGTGCCTTTGTTGTATGCTCTAAGAAGTTTAGCATCAAGACGTATCTTAACTGTTCATTAAATTTTTCTGGCCGTCCATCTTTATATAGCCCATCAAAAACCCCGCCTACAAATGCTCTTTCTTTTTTCGCTTCTGGGAACATAATCCAAGTCATCTGATACCGTAAGTTGAGTACGTCATAACTTTTTCGCATCGACTCGATGTCAATTAAGTAGATCTTGCCATCCTTTCCGCGCACCATGTTTGACCGTTTTAGATCACCGTGTATTAGTTTTGGTTCTAGACCTAAAAAGATATCCTTCGTTTCTACGAACTCCTGCATTAGCTTTTCAATTTGTACGATCTCGAAAAATTCCCGCATCAACCTCATCATTGTAGCGTTGTTTAGAAGTTCATGATATCTTTCTATACCGTATTCGGTTAATCGTGAGATGTTATCGGTTGCTAATTGCGTCGGACCTGCCAAATTCTTATCTAATTTCAAGTTTCGTAACTTTTGCCCAGTCTCTCGCCCTATTTTCCGAATTTCTTCCGCGGATAACTCTCGGTTGCTATATTCTTTGAAACTTTCCCCTTCAACAAAATCATAGATATAAAAATGCCGGTTCTCCGCTTCAAGGTTGCCATATCCTCGCAGCGATAGGGAATTAATCCCTGCTTTTTGATAAATCTTACAAATTTCTTTCACTCGCGCCGCTGATCCCTCGCTTAGCCGCTCTGGTAAAATTTTTACGCAGTAATCCTGCGTTTCCGTTCGTATCCTGAATAGCCTCGCCCCGCTATATCCGCCAAATATCTCTTCCAAATCTACCATCGCCCCCTATTATACCACGACCTAATCTGCTATAATATAAGAGATGAAGAAGGATTTTGGGCTAATTTTCCACGCCTTTCTTATGTTGGGCGACGCTTGTGCGATCTTGCTCTCCTTTTTGGTGGCATATTTTATGCGTACACATCTCGACCAGCGTCCATTCTATTTTGAGGCCGCTCCTTGGAAGTTTGTCATTTCAATGCTTTGGCTTTTGCCGATTTATATTATTATCCTTGCGGCTTTCGGTCTTTATCGCAAAACAATCTTTCTTAGCCGCAACCGCTGGTCCGAGATTGGTCGTCTTTTTCTCGCTTCGATTGTTGGGGTAATGGCGATCATTAGTTATGACTTCTTCTTCGAGGCTGATCTTTTCCCAGTTCGTATCATGGCGCTCTACTCAGTTGTTTCTTGCTTCTTTTTTCTTTGCCTCTTTCGCCAGACGGTTCGTCTTGCACGTGGTGTTGCCTTAAAACATAATCGTCGCGCCACTTTGAAAACCGTCATTATCGGCAATAGTCAAAACACTGAGTACCTTGCTGATTATATCGCGGCTTATCCTGAATCTGGCTTTCGGCTCTCCGGCGTGATTGCTAGTGCGAAATATATCCCAAAGGACCTTCGTCGCAAGCAATACTCCTCACTCAAAGAAGCCTTGAAACGCACGAAGCCAGATGTCATCTTCCAGACTGATGACAAACGTACAGAGTACGTCTATCGCCAAGCTATCAACCGCCACCTTCTTTATTACTACGTCCCATCTAGTGCTGCACTCACGTCTCAGATGGGTGATCTCGAGCTTGTCGGCAATACTCCAGCAATCCTCGTGAAAATCACTCCGCTCGTTGGTGGCGCTCGTATTTTTAAGCGAGCTTGTGATATCGCCCTTGGGTTACTGATTTTAATTATTGCCGCAATTCCGATGGGGGTTATCTGGTTGCTCGAAAAACTTTCCGACCCGAAATCCCCCGCAGTTTATTCTGAGGTTCGCCTCTCGCGCTATAATCAACATTTTAAGATCTATAAATTCCGTTCCATGAAGCCAGAATATTGCGGTCTTTCTCCCGAGGAGGCTTTTACAAAGATGGGTAAGCCGCATCTGATCAAAAAATACCGCGACAACGGCGACATGATTAAAAACGACCCTCGCATTACGAAGCTTGGCAAGTTCCTCCGTTCGACCTCGCTCGACGAGCTTCCTCAGCTCATTAATGTTATTCGTGGCGATATCTCTCTGGTCGGTCCGCGTGCCCTTGTACCAGGCGAGCTCCATCATTATGGGGACCGCTCACTCTTGCTCTCGGTAAAATCAGGTCTTACCGGCCTCGCCCAGGTCTCTGGTCGTCGCGATATCGGTTTCGAAGAGCGTCGCGCTCTCGATATCTACTATATCCAAAATTGGTCGCCTTGGCTTGATCTTCGTATCATTCTTCGCACTGTTGGCGCTGTTATTTTTCGACGTGGCGCTAAATAGTCTGTCTGCCGTACAAACGCCAGTCATTGTCCGGACATTGTCCATACAATAGCCATACACCAGCCGGCTATATCGTTGGCTAGTCGTAGGGAACTACCTTGTCCGAAGATACTCGCGATAGATTTCTGCCATTCTTTCCTTGGCGATCTCTAAACTGTATTTCCTCACTGCCCCAAGATTATGTTTGCCAATTTCCGCACGCAGCTTCGGGCTACGATACATTTCTAGCACTGCTTCGAGAAGCCCTTTCTCGTCCGTAAACAACCTTCCAATCTGTTCCGACACGATCACTTCACGGTGTCCCCTGTTATCTCTAGCTATGAGTGGTAGCCCGCTTGCCATCTCTTCGATCAAGTTCAGCCCTAGTCCTTCGCGCCGGCTCGTCGATACTCCGACGTCCGCCATTTTATATAATTCCGCTACATCCTTGCGATAGCCTAGGAATTTCACCGTGTCCACCAAACCTAACCGCTGTACTTTGTGCTTTAACCTCTCCTCATACGCGCCTTTACCGACTAGCAACACTTTTAGCTTCGGAATTTCCTTTTTTAGCCTCGGCAGTGCCTCGATGAGCGACATTTGGTCTTTATTCTTATTTAGTTCCGCAACGTAAATCAGCACAAAATCTCCCTTGTCTAGCCCGTGCTTCTCGCGCAACCTCTCTTTCTCTGCTATATCGGCTGGTCCGAACTTTGTTAGGTCCACGCCAATCCCATCTAAACGCACTACTTTTTTTGCTTGGAATTTTTTTCGAGCCAGCTTGTAATCTTCGCTATTGATCGTGATTAAACAATCCGTATCCTTCGCTAAGTTTTTCTCGACCGGGTAGTACAGCATCCAGCTCGATTTTGGTGCCCCTTCATAAAAATGGAATCCGTGTGCCGTGTAAATCACTTTTGGTTGTTTTGCCCCTTCATCCTGACCGTCATAATGCGGCTTTCTAGCTAAGCTTCGCGCTGCCGATCGTGTCAACACTCCACCCACCGGCGTATGACAATGTATTAGGTCGTAGTCTTCTTTCTTTAGCAACTTCTTCAACGCCCGGTAAGCTTTCCAATTTTTCAACAACCGAAACGGCGACCTTGCGAAACCAATCTGGAAGTGTTTGTCGCAATCCGGCACTTCCTCTTCACCGGCCGAGGCGTAATGTACCACGACTCCCTTTTTGCGTAAATCTTGCATAAATGCTCGATTAAACTTCGCAAAGTTTGCCGTATGCGACACAAAAAGCACCTTCTGACCCTCTTTCATGCTCTCATTATAGCATATACCTTGATCTTCGCTCCGGTCTTACTTTCTTGTAATTCTCTCGCTCGCGTGGCGTGGCCATGCTACAATGGTTTCATGAAGTTATTTCGGAAGGTTTTTTTCATTTTAGCATACCTTATGCCGGCGATCCTCTTTTTCTCATATTACCCCCTGATTTCGCTAGGGAACGACGCCACTATGAACTTCGAACTCTCCCTTCCGTTAATTTGGCTAGTCTTCTTTGACCTGGTTGCTTTTATCGTTTTGGTAGATTATCAGCGCAAACAAAGAGTCTTCGCGAAAAACGCACAGAAAGGTCCCTGGGGTTTAGAGTTACCTGGCATTTCTGATAAACGGTTTTTCCTCTTTTCGCTTTTTCCGTTTTATGCCACGATTTCTGCCTTTTGGTCGCCCAATCCCACCCGCGCTATTCTTACTGCCGGTGTTCTCTGGCTCACTTTCTTTGCGGTTTTCGCGCTCCTCTTCGTTTTTCCGCTCTTGAAACCTAATCCTAGCTGGCGCCGATATTTCATTGAATCGCTTTTCTTTTCAACTGCTCTCGTTTGTGTCTTCTGTTGGGTGCAATGTATTCTTGATATTGCTGGGCTTTCGCGTAGCGATACGCTACTTTGTGCCGGTTGCACTTTCTGGACTTTCGGCTTCCCGCACCCTTCTGGTTTCGCCATTGAGCCACAGTTCATGGGTAACCTCCTCCTTGCCCCTACTCTCCTCGCCCTCTTCCTCCTCGCTTTCCCAAAGCTCCTCGAAAATATTTTTGGTGTTAAAAAAGAAGCTACCAAGAACGAAAAAAATAAAGTTGCCTTCGAGATGGGCGGGACGCATACGTTGGGAACTGGCGATTCTTCTTTCCGGGAATCTCCGGAGCTTACGAGCGAGGATGAAGATGCCGCTCACCTGCGACGGCAGGCGTCGCGAACGCGCCTCGAGAAAAGGCAGACTATCGTCTGCTTCGTACTAGCCTTGCTCTTCTCGGCAACTTTATTTTTGACTTTATCTCGGGGCGCCATCTACGCCTACGCCATTGCACTTCTCATTCTCTTCATTTTTGCGCTTGTTCGTCGCGCAAAATGGCAATATATTATTCTTATCCCCGTCGTCAGCTTTTTCTGTACTTTAGTGGCGCAGGGAACTTTCTCTGCACTTAGCCCCACCAACGATACTTTCTATTCTGGTGTTGCTAAGGTTGTTCATCAGCTTTCGCTCGGCATTATCGACGTTCGTCCTAGGGAAACTACTCCGCCCGCAGATTCTAATGATAGCGCGGACGATAACGAAGCTATCTTTGATGGCTATATCCCCGCCTCGACCAACGTTCGCCTCGGTCTGAACGACCTTGCCTTGCGCACTTGGTTGCATGCTCCGGGTCACCCCGAACTTTGGATGGGCACGAACTGTGGCCAGCCCTACAGCGAGGCTTGCCTCGGTTCAACGGCTGTCACCCCTACCAGTATCTTCTTCGGGGTAGGTCTCGGCGGTGCCGGCCTCGCTCTAAACGGCGCCTTCCCCGAGCACGAGCTCGCCCTTCCGAATGCGATCGTCCAAAACGAACCTATCAGCCTCCTCCTTGAGCTCGGCCTGGTTGGCGCCTTGCTTGTTGCCTTTAGCCTTCTCTTGGCTTTCTTTGCTCCGCTTTTTTCTCGCCGTTTTCTTGACGGCCGTGACAGCAAGGTGCCAAGCCCTGCTCGCCATAAATCTCCTCAGCCTCAACTCGCCGCCGCTCGCAAAATCCCCGAAGGCCAAACCGTATCTTTACCTACGAGCCTTAAATCTCGCCTGTGTCAGAGCGTTTTCTGGTCTCATCCCGCCCTTCCGCTCCTGATTTCGCTCCTGGTCGCTTATCTTATTACGCTCAACTTCTTCTCCGGCCTTCCGAATGCTCTTCAGATCTACCTCATGCCCCCGCTCATCTTCCTAATTTTTGCCAAAGATCCGAATCGCCTGATTGACGAGTAGGCGCTAAAAAATCGTAACCCACACCATCTCGTCGACGATTAGTCTTGTTCTCAACAAATTAAAGAAGGAGAAAAGCCGCCCAGTTGCCCAGGCGGCTTCGCTTGCCAGATTAGTTGATAGTGACGTCCTCGGCGGTTGTCTGCACGCGGTAAAAGCCCGCGTCCACATAACCATACGCGTCGCTGAAGCTATGGTGATCATGGCGGTTGCGGTAGTGCTCGTCAGTCGCTCCGGTATAGAAGTTCACCACCAGGCTTTTTCCGTTGCCAATGATGCCATAATCCAGCTCGCCACCATAGGCGGTCTGCGGGTGGCTCGAACCGTAGACGATTCGTAAATCGTCTGCCGCCGTGAAGGTCGCTTGCGTGATGAACTCTGCGCCGGAACCTTTGTTCTTGACTCGGATGACGATTACGCCTTCCTCGCCCGCTTTCACGCTCTCGGGGTAGACCACATCCACGGAGTTTCGTTCCAAGTTCTGGAACATCACTCGCGGCATGTCCATTCGCACGCAATAGGACGTATCGGCCGCCCACTCTGTCGTTGGCTCGTCTGAGCTGTGCTTGGCATAGCTCGTGGTTTTCACGTCCCACGACGCCTCTGCTTCCAGCAGATCTTCCACGGTAGTGTCAGCCGTCGACGTTTCTAACAGCTGGATAGCGCTATCATCCGTCTTGTTCTCCGGCTGGGTTTCTGCCACAGACTTTTTGCCCAAGCTGGGCGCTGCTCCCTCTCTCGGAGGAATGGCCTGCGTCGGCAGGGAATAACCGGCGACGTCGACGTACTGCTTCTCCAGTGCCTCGGTGAGCATCTCGTCGACCATTCGTTCGGTCTTTTGTTCGCTGATGTGCACGGCCACCGCGATGGCGATCACTGTCAACGCGATCTTGGGCAGAGCTCCGATCAAATACCAGAGGACAACTTTCATGTTTTCGCGCATACTTTTACCTCGACTTTCTTACAAGAATTTTTCAGCAAAATCACTATCTCTTAATCTGGAAATGTGCTAAAGATAGAGATTCTACTACCTTACCTTTTCATTGTATCACACAACTCTAAAAATGTCAATATATTTTATGCTTATAATCAACTTTGTCAACAAAATCCGCATTTTTATCATATTACGCTCATCATTTTAACCTTATCCATCCTCCCTTGATTACTCTATGGCTAGACAACGGAGGGAGAATCCCCAGAATTTTAGGTTGACATAAGCGGTAGTAACGAATGGGTTTTTGAAGTCAAAATCGTTTGCAAAGGAGGAGCTCCAGTAGAATCCAGTATTTCCAGGGGTCACAATTACGCTTTTGAAGTTCATGGTAGTCTCCCAACCAGGTTTTTCCAAGTTCGCTGCGTGTCCGCTGCGGACGAAATCTGTTCCTAATGTCCAAAAAGTAGGAGTACAAAATCCTCTTTTCTTCGTCCGCAGCGGGTATATCCATGGCGGACTCAGCAAGCTACATGATAGTGGATTCGTAAGCTATGTTTGGTCTAAAAGCGTAGCTTCAAGCAAAATCTACGCATACTACGCCGATATTTACACGCAGGTTAAGTTTATCGAAAACTATGAACCGTTCGGCAGACGTTCATGGGCCCGCTCCCTCCGTTGTCTAGCCATAGAGTAATCAATGGAGGATGAAACCCCAAGCATGAGAA
>CANEKB010000044.1 GCA_947427985.1 uncultured Candidatus Saccharibacteria bacterium | reverse complement strand
TACATAAGAAACGTCTATTCTTACGAGTGGGCGTTTCTTTTAGTCTTTCGTAATAACTAGGCAAAGCCTTAAGCTTGCCGCCACTTCTGTTTACTTTTCTTCATCCTCTCCTTGATTACTCTATGGCTAGACAACGGAGGGAGAAGGGCCAGAAACGCCAATGCGGTACAGTCGTATAAGTGTTTGCGTCTATGACCAGGGCTTCTTCTAGAGTTATATTTTCGTTGCTAGTACGACTTAGATATAAGCTGCTAGAGCCGACAAATTCTGTACCAATTTCGTTATCGGCAAAATGGCTGACGTGCCCGCTGCGGACGAAGAAAAGCGCTCCCAGCGATAGCCGGGAGCGATTATATAGGATAAAGGGCGAGCTAACGCAGACGGTCAAAAGCGAGGTGGCATACGAATACAAGAAGCGAGATGCACAGCGTGAAGAAGTAATAGAAGATGATTGCGCCGACAAAACCAGCGCAGAACCCAGCCATGCCGCAGCCGGCCCAATTAAGGACCTGTTCGACGGTGGTAGGGTTGGAGTTGAGGACGGGCTCGTGGAGCAAAATAGTAAAAAAGAGGCCAAACATGAGGGTAGCAAAGGTCAGGTAGAGCTTACTGGGTTTACTAGGTTTCTTCATGGGATGCATTCTCCTTTTGTGTAAGATTCTGGTAGACGGAGGGTTTAGATGTTTAGCTCCTACTTCTGTAAAATGACTAGCGTAAGCTATTTTTATTATAGCATATTTTGATAAAAGTACAATGCTAAAATTGACAGAATGGCTTAGAGATGCTAAGGTATAAAGAGAAAGCTGAGTTGTTTCCCTGGCGAGTGTGGGGCCAGTACATATCAGCGAAAAGGAAAACTTAGCACATTAATATCGAGGAGGATACTTCATGAAGAGACAGAGTTCCCTGTTCTGGCGCGTGCTAGGACAAATGACCTTATGGCAGAAAGCTTTAACTGTGGTGATGGTAGCCTTGATGACGGTATTGATCGGCCTAGCGGTATTCCTGGTCTGGTGCGGAGTGACTGGACGGCTGAATTACGCTAGCGACGTGAACTATTGCGCTGTCTTAGTGGCCGATGATGATCTGGTCAACGAGGCTTTGCTTCTGGACCCGGGCGAGCCAGGCAGCGTGGAAGCTGAGGCTTTCTTCTGGCGAGAAGGACCGATTGCGATTGGCGATGTCGAGACGACTGAGCCAATAGAGGTGAATCGGGAGTGGTTTGATTGCGTCTACCGGTTCAAATGCTCGATTGCGGTGGAGGATTTGCGGTGGTTGCAAATGCCTTCTAGCGCCCCTTTAGCGCTAGATTCGATCTATTGGAAGACGATAGGCGTAACAGGGGTAGGAAACTTTTATATCCACTTGTCACGCGAGCTGGTGGACGCCGTGATCGAACGGACTAAGAATAGCGATGTAGAAGTTTGTGCGTTTTATGCGATTGGTATGGCGGACAAAATGCAGATGGAAGCAATGGTTAAAGGAGCAAGATTCTTGGTTTCCCGCTGGGAGAGGCTCGGATATAGTGTGGACACTGTGGTCCTGGGTTTGTTTGCGAGCACATTAGTGTTAGCCTGGATTACGCTATGGCTCTGGACAAGGTTCGTTTATACTAAGGCGCGCGACCGCTATTTGTTGATCAGACCGATTGTCACTTCAAGCAATATCCGCCTCTAAAATGGAAGAATCCCGCCCTGTAATAGGGGCGGGATTTTGCTAAATTTCGTCCATTTAATTCCCTGCCGCGGTAGAGGGGCTTTTAATTAGAACATATTTTGCTGTGGAATCTTTTTCGCATAGTTCCCTGTTTCATGTGGCTTTAGCGCCAGTTATTGGGGTAAATACAACAAAAAATTCCCGTCTGGGAATAAAGCTTAAACTAAAACACACGTGAAATTGCTTGACGTTTTTATATTAACATATGCAATATAAGCGTCAATTCACGCTAAACCCACCAAATTACGTTCGAAAGGCCAAAATAATGTTTTAGCTAATAACTCTCCGAACCACGGCGCCCACTCGAAGGGATGTCGTTACTTTTATTTTAGCATGGGCGAAAATGGTGGTCAATAGACTTTTTGAAGAAAGTTGTCGCCAAATTTTACAGGGGTAGAATAGGGAATTTTGGTCGGATTTTGAAAATAAATTTCAAGCACAAGAGGAATAGAGCAAGGTGTAAAAACAAGCATGAGAGGAATGGTAAAAAGCGGGTAGTAGGGGATTTTGGGTGAGAAAAGTGTGAGGGAATAACAGAGGCGGGGAAGCAAGGTGTGTAAAAAGGAGGGGAGGGAAGGAAGCTTAGAAATGCGGAGAAATAAGAAAAGAACATGAATATCAGTTTGGTAGCCTTACTAATACCTTTTAAACGCTCCTGTTGTCGCTATCAGCCGGGCGTCATCTCGGAAGAGAAAGTTACACTTTCTCTTCTCTCGCTTCCTACGGCTGGACGAGGCGCGTCCAAGGCGCCCGTCGTTACGGGGCCTTGGCGCTACTCCATCAGCTCCTGCGGAGCTTCCCGATTCTGCTCATCCTCGGAAAAGATAATAAATTGTCTTTTCTCTCGGATGTTTGAATCGGCGCTCGTAAGTCCGGATCCTCTCGAAAAGGTATTAGTAGGCTACCATATTGCTATCCCCCATTCAATCTTTTCCTTATTCCTTATGCTTGGGTTTTATCCTCCCTTGATATTACTCTATGGCTAGACAACGGAGGGGGAAGCCTAAGAATTTTAATCTTTGGATTAAGGGTTCGGAGTAATTGATCCCCCAGAATACAAGGCTGTACGAATTGGATGCGCCAGATTTTTCTGACCAATAGTTACCGCTCATGGCGGCGTCAAAAATGTATGGGCTCCATGGTGTGGCAATACCGTTATTTATTATGCCGCTGCGGACGAAGAAAAGATGCATTTGCCTAACTTTCTTCTATCCTCCCTTGATTACTCTATGGCTAGACAACGGAGGGAGAAGCCAAAGTGAGCCAAGTCTGCAGCCACGACATCAAGTGAAGCTCCGCCATCGGTGCGAATGACATACACGGCTCTACTAGCCCAGTAACGGAACCAGCTCCCGATCCACTGAGCCGCGTCATACTTAGGCCCGTTATATCCGCTGCGGACGAAATTGAGCTGTACAAACGCTAGACAAAAGCCGTACATTGTATGGACAATGTACGGCAGGGAATGATATGAAATTTTAGAGTGATTATTGGATGACGGTGAGTTCGGCTTTGAGGCGATCAATGAGGGCTGTTTTTTCAGCGATACCATCGCGAGTTTGTTTGACAAGATGAGCGGGAGCCTTGTCGACGTAATTTGGGTTCATCATGCGAGCATTAAGGGCGTCAAGTTCGCGGCCAACGGCAAGAATGCGCTCCTCGAGCTCATCACGATATTTGGTGACGACTTCTTGAGGAACGTCAAGGTAGAGTTCGTGACCAACTAACGCAAGGCGGAGTCCACGTGGCTGACCTTCACAACTAAGGACAGAGCCGACGTTGGCAAGTTTCATGACTAGGAGTTGATTGTCGTCGACCAGGGAATCGTTGTCGAAGAGGAGACTCCATTTTTGGCCTTTGGAGGGCGCAGGGAGACATTGCAAGGTGGCGCGAATTTCGGAGACGACAGTGATAAGATTTTCGAATTGTTCAGCAGAAATCGGATCGAACTTGAGACGGGGTGGCCAAGATTGGACAATAAGCTCGCCTTCAGTCCAACTAAGACTTTGCCAGATCGCCTCAGTGAGGAAAGGTGCGAACGGATGGAGCATCTTGAGAATTGTTTCGAGAGTAACTTTGAGTAGGGAAATATTCTTGTAGATCTTTTGGCTTTCGATAAACCAGTCGGCGTATTTGTCCCAAATGACGGAATAGAGAGTTTCAACGGCTTCGGAGAAGCGATAATTGGCGAAATCGTCTTCGATCTGTTCCTTGGCGGCGGTAAGCTCGCGGCAAATCCAGTCTTCGCCGAGGTTATCAGTCGAGTAGGGAAGTTCACCACCGGTTTGAACAGCAGCTTCGTTGACGATAGTGGAGTCGAGCTCGTTCGCGGCGATTTCGAGAGCCGTGAGACTGTCGGTGTGGGATTCGTCAACCATACTCTGAATGAAGCGAGCAACATTCCAGAGTTTGTTACAGAGGTTACGACCGGAGATAACTGAATTCTCAGAGAAGGCTTGGTTCATGCCGGCAGAACGGCCACGGAGAATACCGAGGCGGAAGGCGTCGGAACCATATTTAGTGACGAGCTCGATCGGGTTAATGACGTTACCTTTGGATTTAGACATTTTCTGACCGTGAGCGTCAAGTACTAGACCATGAAGATAAACCTCGCGGAAAGGAACTTCACCTGTTACATAAATGCCCATCATAATCATGCGAGCAACCCAAGCAAAGAGAATATCGGCGCCGGTCTCCATAACGTTAAGTGGGTAATAAGGATTTTCCTTGCCTTCGAGCCAGTTCGTGCAAACGATCGGCCAGTGGGAACTAGAGAACCAGGTATCGAAAGTATCTTCGTCGCGATAATAGTGGACGCCACCAACTTCGATTTTTTCGAGGTTGGTACGAGGATCAAAAATCCATTCTGGAGCTTCGTCTGTTTCGGTCTGATGGAACATCGGAATGGCGATGCCCCAAGGGATTTGACGGGAGATGTTCCAGTCCTTGAGATTCTGAAGGTAATTGATAAGGACTTTTTTCTTGTTTGTGGGGTGGAACTTGATTTCGTTGTTTTCGAGGTGCTTGATAGCTTCGGCGGCAAGACGCTTCACGTCAATAAACCATTGCGACTTTAGCATTGGCTCAATGACGGTATCGCATTTATAGCAATGAGCAACGGAGTGGGTGATTTTCTTCTCACCACGAAGAAGACCCTGATCTTCGAGATCTTTTAGGACTTGCTTACGACAGTCGGTAGTAGAGAGCCCAGCATAGGTCGAACCGGCGGTTTCGAGCATGAGTCCGTTTTCACTGATGACTTGGATACGAGCGAGATTGTGGCGTTCGCCAACTTCAAAGTCGTCGAAATCGTGAGCAGGGGTAATTTTGACGGCGCCAGTGCCGTAGGCAGGGTCGGCATGCTCATCAGCAATAATCGGGACAGTACGGTTAGTTAGAGGGAGCTGAAGTTCGCGACCGATGTAGTCGGTATAACGTTCGTCTTCGGGGTTGACTGCAACAGCAACGTCACCAAAGATAGTTTCGGGACGAGTAGTACTAACGATGATCTCGGTAAGGCTGTCTGAGACGTCGGCACCAACAATTGGATAAGCAATTTCCCAAAGGTGACCGTCTTCGTCTTTGTGTTCAACTTCGATATCAGCAAAAGCGGTTTGATGATGAGGGCAGAAATTAACAAGTTTTTCGCCACGGTAAATCATGCCATCATCCCACATTTTTTTGAAGGTAGAGTAAACACGAGAGACGACGTTTTCGTCGAGAGTAAAAGTGAGGTCGGGCCAAGCGCAACTCGCGCCGAGCGCACGGACTTGGAGCTCCATATTGCCACGTTGTTGCTCGACAAAATCCCAGACGCGGGCGTAGAGTTCGTCGCGACCAAATTCGAAGCGGGTATGACCTTCTTTTTCGAGGGCACGTTCATAGACAACCCAAGTTTCGAATCCAGCGTGGTCGGCACCAGGGATATACCAAGTCGATTTGCCGCGAAGGCGATAATAGCGGGTCAAAGAGTCTTCGAGAGCGATAGTAAGGCCATGGCCGATATGCAGATTACCGTTAGCGTTAGGCGGTGGCATGACGATGGAATAACAATTATCGGTGTCGGTCTCATCAGAATCGACGACGACTTTTTTTGGTTGAAAAGCGCCAGTTTGCTCCCATAAAGCATAGATATTTGGCTCGAACTCTCCCGGTTCGTAACTCTTTGTAAAACTCATAGTTCCATTATATCATATCAGAGCAGTAGCCTCATATCTTCTCTCAGTCTGGTGAGCCTCTCTGGACTGAATCCCCCTGCGGGGGCCGTGGTCCAGACCCGGCTCAGCCGGAAAACGACTGCGAAAAGAAATGAGACTACTGCTTTGGTATGACGTAGTAATACTTTCTTCTATCCTCCCATTGATTACTCTATGGCTAGACAACGGAGGGGAAAGCCAAAGTATCGAAGATGATTATGTGCCAAAACAATACCAGTGTTTACAACAAAGCCATAGGCTGTATTTCTGCTTGTAGGCACTGCAACTTTAGTCCACAAATAGCCAGAGCTAGCCACATTAATTGAAACTCCGCCATAATCAAGCTCTGTTCCCCAATCCGCTTTCTCTAAATTGCTTGCGTGTCCGCTGCGGACGAAGAAAAGCGCGTCGTCCGCAGCGGGGAGGCTTCAATTTTAGAATCTTGGCATGGCTCAACGAGCATTGGTTCAGCCGTAAACGGTTTTCTCTATACCAGTAGGTCTACTGCAAGTGCCATGCAGTATGTCTGGTTTGATGCAGGTATTGACAAAACGCTTATGGTGTGCTAGGATAGAGGTAGAGTGTAATTTATAAAATTCGTTCGGGGTTACCTCATGACCTTGGGCGAGAATAGCCAAAAACAAAAACTAAAAAATAAAAAGGAAAAGTATGGAACAATTTCCAATGAACACTCCAGAAGCTACGCAAGACGTGGCTCCACAAGTTGAGCAAGGTACGGCCGAGGCGGGGGCAGCAGAGGCTTTGTCAGCTTCGGTGGCGGCAGGTTTGGGCGAGGCGGCTCTAAATGCGGCTACGCCAGAGACTTCAATGGCGGAAGTAACGCCAATGCCAGGAGCGGAAGTTTTGGCGACAGGGGATCCAGCCAAGGAAGTAGCTCCGATGCCAGAAGTGCAGGCAGTAAATATGACCCAAGCTTCTGAGGTGAGTGCGCCAGCTGGGCAGCCAGCGGATAGTGGCGAGGTTAGCGCGACCATTGAGGCGACGGTAGCAGCTCCGGGCGTAGAAGCTGTGAGCTCACCAGAAATCGGTAAGGTTTCGGATAGTGAGATGGTGGATTATATCCTCGGACGTTTGCGTGAAGACTTGACATTGCCCGACATAAAAGATCATCCAGAGAAAGCCAAAGACATCCAAACTTCGATTCAGATTTTTGATCTAGCAGCATTCGTGATGAATGATAATAAAAACAGAAATAAAGAACCGGTTTCGGCTGAGACGATTTTAGGGGGTATCGCAAGCGAAAACCGCTATATGGCTGAAAAGAGCCAGAATGATGCTGAAAAGGCCGAGCATGCACAAAGAGCGAAACTGGCTGACGAATGGGCTAATTCGTATGCAAATAGAAAAGCAAAGTTAGAAGCTGAGCGTACGGGTGAGGGAAAAGCTAATGTAGCCGTTGAAGAAGCGGCAACGCCATTGGAGAGTCAGAGCCAAGCAGCTCTGGGCGTAGCTAGCGAAGCAGCCCCGGTAGCGACGGCAGTTCCAGTAGGTGAGCAGACTACGGGCGCCGAACAGGCACCAATAGCGTCGCCAGCAAATGCTGGCGGAACGACACAACCCAATGCGGTGCCGTTGTCGACTGAAGGCATAGTTTAACTATAATGTTAAGCTAAACCGATAGTCGATTGTCCCTGCGGTGGGAGGTATGTTTTCGGACATACCTCCTCTTAGTTGAGCTGGAGTTTTGCTTGCATGGCGCGCATCTCGTCCTCGGTTGGTTTAAGATGACGCTCGCCAGCCCAGTTTTCGTTGATAGGAAGAAGATGAACATGGGCATGAGGGACGTCAATGCCAACGACTTTAATCATGGTGCGCTCGCTGAGGACGTCTTCAAGATGGCGAGCGAGTTTTTTCACGGTAGCCATAACGGCGGTATAATCTTCGTCGCTGAGGTCATAGACTTTGTCGACTTCGACTTTCGGGACGACGAGGGTGTGACCGGGGGCTTCGGGCGCGATGTCAAGGAAGGCGAAGGTGCGGTCGTCTTCGTAAATTTTATAGCAAGGGATCTCGCCTTGGATGATTTTGGTAAAAACGCTGCTCATGTGATATCTCCCGATTATTTATTATATTATAATATATTTTTGAAAAGATGTATGCATTGAATGTTGTGGTAAGGATGTTATAATATAGAGGATATTTGCGGGGCGGGCAAGAAAGCTCTTTAGAAGTTTGCGAAAGTTCGAGAAATATGAAGATCAGAGAACTATCTTGTACGACCTTGCGAGAGTGAAAGGGGAGTTCTGTATGAAGAGCTTTGTGGGCTTAGGTAGCAGACGACAGGAGGGTGCTGATGGGTTGGTGAACACAATGCTTAGCGGTGAGTGGGCCAAAAGTGAGTTTGGCCAGAAGTTAGCGGCGGCACTGACAGAGAAAATCGGTGACCTGACGACGAAGTACGGCTATTTGGTGGAAGGGGGATGGAAGCTGATCGTACTGGATCGTGCTCGGTCGGCGTTGGCCTTAAATGGGTCGGGGCCGGAAAGACTGCACTTTGAGTCTGGAGGGAAGTACGCCGATGATGGCTATGCTGAGGCCGAGATCGAGACGCTGAAATTCTTTGGGTCGGATGTGGCAACTTATCCGGTGCAGGATTTGGGAGCACGGGTTAGTTTAGCGTTGGGCGCGCGCGGGCTGGAATGGAGTAAAGATATGCAGAGAATAATCTTAGACTGTGTTGATGCTACTGCGTAGCAAATAAATGC
>CANEKB010000043.1 GCA_947427985.1 uncultured Candidatus Saccharibacteria bacterium | reverse complement strand
GTTGCTTTTCTCAAAGCATCGGCGCGAGCTTTTTTAGTGCGATTCGACATACGACTCCTTTCTCGTGTCCGTCTGGCAACTTTTGGTGGGGCAGGAGGGATTCGAACTCTTAGTCGACCGCTCCGCCTAACAAAAAAAGTCTGTTACCAGACTGTCAATAGTATTGTAGCATAGCTAGTCAAGATTATCAAGATAAAAATATGGCCCGTCCATCCCTGGACGGGCCGCGTTGTAGAAAAGGTCAGATCTTAGCCACAGCCTTACTTAGCAAAGGTGCGTTTTGTTCATCATGAGACGAGTCGGTCGCCTCCAGTTTCACGAACTTGCCAGTCATGTCTACGACCTTCAAATCCGCCCGCAATAACTCCATGTTAATGCTGGAAAACAAATGCGGCAAAGCGTTGTGACGCCGCGTCCAGTCGTGGCAAATTTCAAGCTTCTGGAACAAGCCGATTCCTCGCTCGATGATATAATCGAACGTAATATCGAACTTGCCGAGAACGAAACTAGCCAAGAATTGGTCATTAGCCGCAACCGCATCCAAGTCGCAGACCGCGATTGGCCGCCCAATCAACTGCGCCTGGAACATCGAATACGGATCCGAACTAGGCAAAACCATATCGAACTCGATGATTACGGTGACGGGCTGGGAAAAAGTCGGGTGGAAAGTACCATCATCCAAACGATGGTACCTCTGAATCTTGCAATCCAATCGCGGCTGCTTGCTCAGCTCTGCCGCAAAGTCCAGCCACTTCTTACCCGTCGCAACCCTTGGCCCGTTCGTAAAGATATAGGCATCATCCGGAGCCGAAACGACCGGAACATTATTCAAGTTGACGGCGGAACGAGCAATAAGGTCATAAGCTTCATGTTGGAACATAGCAGGCTCTCCTTTTCTGTACCGAAATATACTCTATCGAAGATAGCAATACGTAGTTGAAAAGACTACATCTTTCTATTTTATCACAGATTAGGTTAAAAGTCAATAGAACTTTATCGATCCCGTCAAACATCCGTCCCATCAAAAAAACGGGGCTCCAGTTCCCTAGAGTCCCGTTCGCTGCTAGTCCTAATCTTAGTTGTACAAATTCTCAACTGTAATCGAAGGACCTTGCGAAGTTGTTACGAAAATCGACTTCACATAGCTGCCTTTGAGCGAAGCTGGGCGATGACTCTTCAGCGATTCGAAGAAAGTCTCTGCGTTCTCCAGCAACTTGGCTGCATCAAAGCTAGTCTTACCAAGACCAATATGAATAATCGCCTGCTTATCAACGCGGTATTCAACTTTACCAGCTTTTGATTCCTTAACTGCTTTTTCAATGTCAGTAGTAACCGTACCAGCCTTCGGGTTTGGCATCAAACCTTTTGGACCAAGTAAGCGCGCAAACTTACCGAGCTTCGGCATATAGGCCGGAGTTGAAATCAATACATCAAAATCGATTTCACCCTTTTCGAGCCGTTTCAGGAACTCTTCATCCTCAGCAATGTCAGCACCAGCTGCCGCGGCCTTCTTCGCTTCATCGAGTGGCGCAAAAACTGCTACTCGTACCGTCTTACCATTACCATGCGGCAAAACAACTGTCGCGCGGATATTCTGGTCAGCTTGACGCGGATCAACCCCAAGGCGCACGTGCGCTTCGACTGTTGCATCGAACTTCGACGGGTTAGTCTTCTGAGCTAACTCTAGTGCTTCTTTCAAAGTATAGACTTTTCCAGCCTCAACCAGTTTTGCCTTTTCCTGGTATTTCTTACCACGACGCTCAATTTTTGGTCGAGCAACTGGCGCAGCACCTTTCGGTTTCTCGCCAGCTTCCTCGAGAGCCTTGTTCTCAGCCTTACGTGCCTGTCGCTCTTCTTCGGCCTTAACTTCTTCAATATGTTTCTTCGACTTCTTACCAGACTTAGCGAATTTCTCCTCTGCTTCAACGACGTCTTGCTCGACGGTCTCAGCAATCACTTCGCTATCTTGAAGATCTTTCGCAGTGTTTTCTTCTGCCATGATTCCCTTTCTGTGGTGCTAACGGCGCTAAACCTCCCACATGTAATTATCAATATTCTCTGCATTATAGCAAATTATTGTGTTTTTTGCAAGAACCCAATCAGCGCCTTGTTTTCAAACAAATGGGCCCCGTCAACCTGTTCTTGGTCGCGCACCGGTAGAAATACTACTAGCTTCGCTACAGTTTTCCCGCACTGCGGGCAATGATAGAGATATGTCCCACAAGCATATACTCCCGCCGGTATTTCCGCCTTTTTTTGAATTTTCACCAAATTTTGCACATAGTAGTTCGGATCTTCGATGTCTTGAAAATGCCCCACTGTCATACTTGGTAGCGCATAAAGCTGCTTCCCCACCTCATCCATCTGGACCGTACAACCGCTACACCAGTCGTCCTTTAGTGCCGCTTTTAACTTCTGAAAAATCCCCATCTCTATTTCTCGGTTTTCTTTGTACTATTCTTCTCGGAATGGGCCTTCGCCTCATTAATATTCTGTACCATCATATCCGCCTTCGAAATACCAGTCAAAATACGCTTATCATCCATGCGGAAACGTTGATTCGAAGCAAAAGTGTCGACGCGAACTTTAATCCCGTCAATTGTAAACAAGAAGCTTACGCGGCTACTACCTTCCATAAAGCCCGACCCCATCTTGCCGTCATCAACCCAAGCTTTCTCAACCCGTGTTGCCGGTAAAATATAAGTCTGGCAAGGGTTCCAGAAGAAACAAATACCCAGCATTCCCTTCTCAATATCTAACACAACCGTCTTTCCACGACCATAAAAAGTCTGATTACGCTTATAGCCTTCTGCATTAAAACGTTGCTCTAGCTCCTTTGTCTTTTTTCTAAAGATGAGACTTCCACCAAAAATCCACCAAACTACCGCTAAAATCGATGGCACCATCGTCGTCAAAACTGCCCCAGTACCACCATCACGAAAACAAAAATAGCATAAAGCGTATCCTAGCGCGCAAATAATAATTGGAACAAAAATGTATCCCAACAAATATAGCAAATTAACTTTTTTGATTTTTTCTTCCATATAACTCCTTATATTTTACCTCTTAGTCCCAGTCGGATTTTTTCTCAGCTTCCGACTTTTTGCGCGTATAGAAAGCTGGGAAAATCCCGATTTTAGACCCTACAAAATGTAATATAGCGAAGACGATTATGATTGTCAAGAGCTGTGCAAAAAGAGTCGGTGCTTCAATAAAATCTTCCTCGCTTTGAATTGCTCCATCGCCGAGCATATCAACATAAAAATCATGTCTACTCAACGGTTCACTGAATTCAATTTGGCTCAAGAACGTCTCACTATCCTCCAAATTTGCTTCCACAACCCGTCCAACTGGCAAAATTGATTCTCCACCATATGGCGAATCGCTTCCATCCGCTTTCTTCACATTAGGCGTGTTGATTCGTGCTGCGACAATCTCTCCCGACGGCAAAGTCAGCGCATGCAAATACATTCCGCTGTAATATCCTCCACCTCGATTCCGATATTCAATCCCCGGCGAAACCACAGTAAAGGTTTCATGATCTTCCAAGTCTTTCACGCTTTCCGCTCGAAACACTTCTTCCGTCGCCACCCCACCAATTTCCCCGACACCGACGATATGTTCTGTCTTATGATCCTCATATTTCTGAGTGAGCATATTTTTCATCAAGGCTTCCGTTCCCAAACTCACCAAAAACGCCACCGCCAAACAAATCCAAATATCGAATCGCAAAATATATCGTCGACTCATATTTTCTCCTTTCGAATTATATTATAGCACTACCCCGCCCCATTTTTGACATCATTTCCCAACAAAAAAGAGCTCGCCCCACCTGCGAACTCTTTCCGTTTTTTATTAGTCCTCGACGACCACACCCATCGAACGCGCAGTACCAGCAATGACTTTTACTGCGCCATCCATATCGATAGCGTTCAACTGACCCATCTTCACCTTTGCAATCTCTTCGAGATCTGCGCGGGAGATTTTACCAACTTTCTCGAGGTTCGGTTTACCGCTACCCTTTTCGATCTTGATCTTTTCGCGAATCAAATCATCTACTGGTTGTCCAAGGCAAACCCAGTCAAAGGTGCGATCATCATAAACCTTAATGTGAACAATGACGTTCTTACCATTAAATTCTTTAGTCTTTTCGTTGAATGGATTAATAAAATCCATCATATTTAAGCCCCACTGACCAAGTGTAGAGCCAACTGGAGGTCCAGCCGTAGCTTTACCGCCAGGAATGCGCAACTTGAGGTTGCCAATAACTTGTTTTCCTGCCATACTTTTTCCTTTCCGGGCGAAGCTCCCGGTGACGATTATTAATCGTGCGTAACTCATCTATTTTAACGCAAAAACCAGCAAAAGTCAATCATCCTATTTGTAATACCCCTTCCCTTGCACTCGTACATCCACATATTCCGGTTGCAACTCGTGCTCTTTCAGATAATCAATCATACGCTTCGCATCTTCTGCCGACACTGCTGTATCTCGATCCAAGCTTACCTTAAAATATGTCGTCATTCCTTCTAAATCGACATAAAGCGTTCTACTCATCCCGGCCGGCAAAACCACCCGCTTCACTTCATATCCTAATGCTGCAAAATCTCGCTCAATCCTTCCGATATATTCCCGTATCCGCGACGAAATTTGTCCGCCACCCGTCTCATCAACAATCTCTGCATTTATCTCGTATTTCTCTACTGGCGTTTTCGTTTCCACCTTTTCGCGCACCATACTCGTGACCCCCACATAGATTAAGCTACCAATCGCTAGAAACAACGCCAAAACCAGCAACACCGAAATCACATGTTTTCGCTGAACCTTCTTGCGCGCCAGCATTCTCTCCGATTCCGACTCTGCACGCTCTCGCTCTGCAACAATCGTTTGCCCCCGCCTTAGCCCACGCTCTTTATTCTTGTTTCTCATTCTTCCACCGCTTCATTGCCTCGTCAAGCTCCTTAGCTTCACGTGCTGCCTCTTTTCGCTCCGCCTTAAGTTTTGCCTCTATTTCTTCTGGCAACTTAATCCCCGGCTTCTCTGTCTTCGGCTTCATTTTTTGTTTTTGCTTTTCTATACGCTCTTTTTCAGTATTTTCACCCACCTCGATCAGAATTTCTGCCAATCTACCCGCCGCGTCTGGCTTTGCTTCTGCATGGAGCTTCTTAGCTAATGCTTCGCGCTCCCTTGGCGCCCGTACTAAATGTCTCACCGTTTCAAGCAGCTCAGCTGGTTTTCTCACCATCTGATCATCCGTTACTACCTTCACTGCCCCCATTTCTTCCAGCTTTTCGGCATTTTTGGTTTGGTGGCCACCTGGCAACCGCCCAAACGGCACCAAAACTACAGCCTTACCGAGCGCCGCCAGCTCAGCGGTCGTCGTTGCGCCGGCTCGACTCACTACAACATCCGCCGCACCCATTAACTCGTGCATCGCCGAATTGAACTCCCACATCCGAAAATTCGACTTCAATTTTGCCTTGTCCCACTCTTCATAACGTTTCAACTCTACCATATTCTCATAGTGCTTTCGACCCGCAACTAATGCTACACTCGCAAACTTTAGAATCTCTGGCAAAATTGTCACCATAGCTTCGTTAATGTGCTGTGCGCCCTGACTTCCCCCCGTCACCACGACTAGAGGCTGTTCCGGATCAAATCCAAAATCTTTCTTCAAATTGCGTTGCTGCGCCTCGCTCACCTCGCGAAACTCCGGTGCCACTGGAATTCCCACACATATAATATTATCGTTCGGCCCATCTTCCTTTACATTCCAGCCACTCGTAATTACCGTAGCATGTTCCATCAAAATTCTGTTCGCTAATCCTGGCACCGCATCTGATTCGTGCACAACATATGGTATCTTCAACTTCCTCGCTACAATCCCAACCGGTAACCCCACAAACCCCCCCTTCAAAAAGACCACATCCGGACGCTTACTTGGTAACAGTAACCGCCAAAAGCTCTGTACTAATCCGCTAACAAAACCGAAAAAACCTACAATATTCCCAAAAACTAGATCCTTCAGCACAATCCACCAGTTTCGAAACCAATCGTACCACTTCCAGCCCGAATAACGACGAAATTTCCCTGCACAAACTTTTCGCACCCGAATATATGGTACTTTCCCTCGCGTTGTTCCCGCTTGCGAACCCCATCGCACACCAATCTCTGTTGTAATTTTTACAACATTTTTATAATATTTTCGATCTGTCCAAAACTCCACCTTTGTACGCGGTTTCTTCTCTAAAAGCTCTCGTACTACCGCCACTGCTGGAGTAATATGTCCCCCCGACCCTCCACCGACCACTAACACTTTCATAATCTCGTCTCCGTTCTCCTACTCACTCTTCGTTCCCCCGTCTCCACCCTCGGTTCTCTACTAGTATAACACGAAAGTTGTAATGCTAGACCTAAAGCTCCCGTCATGAACAGCATACTCGTCCCACCGTAACTTAGCAGTGGCAATGTAATCCCCGTAAGCGGCAATAGCCCAGTCATCGCGGCGATGTTAATAACTACGTGCGCTGTCGCCCAAGCAAAAATCCCCACTACCATCAACGATTGCTCGTCATCCTGTAGGTAATTCGCCGTCTTAAGCAATCGTGTTAGCAATACCGTAAAACACCCCACTATTAGTAGTAACCCCATAAAGCCAAAAGTCTCGCCAATCACTGCAAACACCGAATCGTTGATCGACTCAGGTAGATACCCTGTCGCTTGTACACTATTACCCGGACCGACACCCAACAACCCGCCTGTACCGATCGCAATCATCGCAATATCAATATGATAGGTATCGCTCGATTCGTCACTCTGAAAAGTCAACAACCGCGACATTCGATGTGGTGAACTGACGATCGCTACCACTCCCCCAACCAGCACTATCGCCACCGTAATCACGAAATACCGCATCTTTACCCCGCTCATAAACAACATCGCTAGCATGATTGCCATTAAACTAACGCCCGTACCAAGGTCTTTCTGCAAAATCACTACGAAAAACAACGATAAACCACAAATTACGATAAATGGAATCCAGAAATCACTCCAGCTATCTAACTTTCCTTCCTTCTTTCGTTCCGACATCAACCCAGCCAGATATAACACCAGCCCAATTTTCAAAATCTCCGCCGGCTGCAGGCTCAACCCGGCAAAATTAAACCACCGACATGCGCCAAGCTCACACCGCGCCAACCCACTTCCCACTGCCGCCAAAACTGCCAACAATGCACATAATACCAATCCCCCAAACATCACCCATTTTCCGGCCTTTTTTATGATCGGATATGGTAGCTTAAACGCTGCAACAAATACAACTAGCGACAGCACCACGTTTATTAGCTGCCGCACGATGAAATAATTTTCATTATATTCCGTACCATAGGTCGTGTTCAAGACATTCACCCGCATCGGCCCCACCATATAAATCACAATTAGCCCGATCGCTAGCAAAACGATTGTTAACGCGCCCAAGGTCCGATCACTTTTATGCTTCCGCATCGTCCACCTTTTGTATTTCTATCCCTTGGTCACGTCGCGCCTCAATTCCCTGTTTTGCCTCGTTCACAACCCCACCTTGCACCGCTAAGAATACACCCAAAATCGCAAATACACCCGCAATTACCCAGAATCGCATCACGATTTTCGCTTCGCCCCAGCCCTGCGCCTCTAAATGATGGTGTACCGGCGCCGAAATAAACAACTTCTTATGAAAAGCCTTTTTCCAAAAAATTTGCAACAACGACGAGCCCGCTTCAACTACAAACATAATCCCAATAATTGGTAACAGGAAAAACGAATTGGTCATCATCGCCACTACGCCTAGCCCCGCTCCCAGTGCAAACGACCCCGTATCGCCCATCATAAACCGTGCTGGTGGCACATTGAACCAGATGTACGATAAAAGCCACCCAACCACCGTTAGGCAAAAGCCTGTCAACATCCACTGTCCTTGAAACAGCGCAATCACACCGTACGCACCATACGCCATCAAAGATAGCCCACCCGCCAAACCATCCAACCCGTCTGAAATATTCACTGCATTCGAAGTCGCCACTACCGCAAAGGCAAAAACCACGATCATCCCCACTGTGCCAACTTCCCAGGCCCCGACAAACGGCACCTCGATGCTAGTCCAGCCCAGCTTCACCGCAAACCACCAACCCAGCATCACGCCAATCGTAGTAATCATTGCAAATTTCACTGGCGCACGTAGTCCCGCTGCACCTTTACCGCTACCAAACACATTAATCAAATCGTCGATCAACCCCACCACACTCCCTCCGATAAAACCTATCAAGGGCAACCATGTCTGTTCACGATTGAGATTGCAAATCCAAGTCACAATTAAAACTGTTACTACGCCAATAATACCCGCCATCGTTGGGAAATGCCGTGCAATTTTATCAGCATGCAGCTTTGCTACGACCTTTAGTTTTTCTCCGGTCATGGCTTCTTTTTTCTGCTTCTTCCAGAATTTGTACTTATAGGCGAAAAACGTATAAATTGGCGTCAGAAAAGTCGCCAAGAAAAACGCCGACAATGCCAAAATCAACCCATAAAAAGCTTCGTTATTCAACGTGTCTTCCATTATTCCGTCACTCCTGGTTTTATTTGTAGATAATCTAGTAGGTAGTTGCTAA
>CANEKB010000042.1 GCA_947427985.1 uncultured Candidatus Saccharibacteria bacterium | reverse complement strand
CATATTTGGTTACAGTAGAGCCAAACGGGTAGAATTTACGAATTTCTGGTAGTAATTGAGTTTTGCCACCGACCCATTTCAGAAAAGGCTTAACCTGTCTGCTAGCAGGCTCAGTCAAGCGAGCCTCTCCTGGTTTTGCGGCTTTTGCGGGGATATACCACATATTGTCAATCATGGTAACATCAGCGACGAGACCGGCCGAGCACAAAGCGACAACGAGCCTCTGAGGAACATTCCATTTTATTGCCGCCTCTTCAGCGGTCATGTAAGCCATTTTCAAAATTTCTCCACTCTAGCCGTTTCATACTGATTCCAAGACCAAAAAAGAAGCAGTTAGCGAGATCGGTCTACCCGCCTTTCACTTCAATCGCAACAAGATGTTTGCCGAACCCCGAATTAAAAATGTTGACTTGTATATTTTACGAACATATTCGGTAATTTTTGCTACAGCTAGTCTTCTAATCATAATCTTTCCTCCTTCTTTTAGAATTAAGATTAACGTTTTAACAACTAACATTAGTAAAAATGATGAGGATCGAACCGTGCAAGCACGGCAAACATATCATTTAATCTCCCAAGCATCCTACGTGACTATGTTAATGTATCTGGTGCGCCTGACTAGACTCGAACTAGCACAGCTTAAAATCGCCACTACCACCTCAAGGTAGCGTGTCTACCAATTCCACCACAGGCGCATAAAAGAACTGCCCTTATTATACCAAAATCCCCCAGAAAGACAACCCCGAAACCACCAAAAAGAGCTCCGGACGGAGCTCTTGGCGTCAATTCTGGCCAGTGAGACCAAAACAACATTTTTTTATTCGGCGATTTTATCTTCTTCGTCGTCTTCGGCGGTCTTTTCTTCGACAGCTGCCTCGGTAGACTTATCCGACTTTTTCAAGCCGAGCGGAAAAGCCATCCGATAGAGCCCGTGCACCGCATAGACAACCCCTAGCGCAATCACGCCGGTAAAAATCGTATATCTCTCGCCCGGTTTGGCCGTGCTGTAAGAAATATAGGTGATAATTCCACCGGCTGCAGCTACGCCCGCGCCGATCAAAAATTCTTTTAGGGCTTTCTTGCGCCCTTCTGCCTTATCATTATTGTTTGTCATGTCTTAATTATACCATAAAATTTCCTGTATCCTAGCCTGTTATGAGTAAAGCCGCCCCCGTAGGAGCGGCTTTGTGCTGGTAGATCTCTCGGCGATTACTCGTCTTCGTCGTTACGAAACAGCCACATCACGTAGTCGCCGGGCTGGATACTGTCCAGAATCTGGAGGCACGCCTCGATGCGCTGGTACGTGGAGCTGTTCCGCTCCTCCGTATAGCAGTCGGAGGCCATTCCGGAGACGTAGTGACGCAGGTACCCCCGCAGGGTTCCCATAGCGAGAGGGAGCAGCTGATTCCGCACGAAGAATACCTGCGCGGCCGCGCTAAAAGTCGGCAGGGGCAGATACCCATCCTTGCTTTTTCGGGGGTAGAAATCGAACATTTGCCAGTTGTGCGGCGCCTGCTCGCTCGGCCAGAGACCCGGCAGCGCCCTTTGGCGCGGCTCATGGTAGCTCTCGTCCGTCTCGCGGTAGCTGTTCAGCCACATCTGCGGGAAGAGCTCCTCAAAACTGCGCCCGGTCGCCCGGCCATCGTACAGCATAGACGTAATCTGCTCGACGTACCGCTCAATCAGATCCGGGTCGTTGATGACCTGGTCGTAGTCGATAGTAGAACCCAGCCTCATCAGCTTCCAGAGATTCTCGTGACATTCCGTCTCGGTAATGTCCGGTGTGGTGCTGTTTGGGTTGGTGGCGTTGGTCGGCATATTCATCTTGTTTTCGGTCATAATTCAGTTCCTCCTCATTTTCGGTAAGATTGTAGCCTAAGCCCTTCTCGTCAAAAATTTATCGTCTGAGAGATCTGAAGGTACGATAAGGCTAGTTTTGAGACAAACGGACCTTATACTTCCATTATATCACACATGCTTATTTTTGTCAATATTATTTATGCTTTTTACGCCCTTTCGCAAATATGTGCTATCATAGATACATGAATCATGATATCATCTGCCCCCATTGTCACAAAACCTTCTCGATCGACGAAAGCGAATATGCTAGTCTGCTAAATCAGGTTAGTCGCCAAGAAATTGACAAAGAAATTCACGAAAAATTGGCGGCAGCCGAGCGTGAACGTGCCAAAGAAATCGAACTAGTCGAAGCCAGAGTTCGCGGCGAACTCCAACAATCGCTTGCTGATAAGGAGACTGAGCTAGCTCGGCTTAAGTCCCAAGCCGACCAAAAAATCGCCGAGCTCAAGGCTCAGGCTTCTGAGGAGCTTGCCAAGCTTCAGGCCCAAGTCGCCAGCGCCGCAACTGAGCGTGAGCTTGCCGTGACTCGGGCGGTTTCGGCAGTCGAGAAAGAGCGCGATGACCTCGCGAACAAGCTTGAGAACAAAACTACCGAGCAAAAGCTCCTTGAGACAACTTTGCGCGAGAAGTACGATACTGAACTTCGCAACAAGGATGAAAAATATACCTCCGAACTTAAAAATAAAGACGAGATTATTGCCTATTATAAAGATATGAAGGCGCGCATGTCGACTAAGATGATTGGCGAAAGTCTTGAGCAACATTGCGAGATTGAGTTTAATAAACTTCGTGCCACCGGCTTCCAGCATGCCTATTTCGAGAAAGATAATACCGTCTCAAAAACCACCGGAAGTAAGGGCGATTATATCTACCGTGAATGTGACGAACATGGCAATGAAATTATCTCAATCATGTTTGAAATGAAAAACGAGAACGAAACCACCGCTACTAAGCATAAGAACGAGGACTTCCTAAAGGAACTCGACAAGGATCGCCAAGAGAAAAAATGCGAATACGCTGTGTTGGTTAGTATGCTTGAGGCGGACAGCGAGTATTATAATACTGGTATTGTCGACGTTTCTCATCGTTTTCCGAAGATGTATGTGATTCGTCCGCAGTTTTTCATCCCAATGATTACCCTCCTACGCAACGCTGCACTTAACTCGCTCCAGTATAAGGCCGAGCTAGCGACCGTACGTGAGCAAAATGTGGATATTACAGATTTTGAGGATCGTATCGATAAATGGAAAAGTAGTTTTGCGATCAACTCCGATCGTGCGACCAAGAATTTCAACAAAGCCATCAAGGAAATCGAAGATAGTATCAAAAAACTCGAAAACACTCGCGATGCTCTGATCCAGACCGTGAAAAACTTCGAGACCGCCAACAAGAAGCTCGACGATCTTACGATTAAGCGCCTTACCCGTGGTAATCCGACTATGACTGCCAAGTTTAAAGAGCTCGAAGCTGGTAAACCTGCCGACGCTTCGGAAAAGTAAGGCTATTTCCTCAACTCTGCTACCGTAGTACGGACTAGCTCCGCCAGCTTCTCGGTATCGTCGAGATCTTCGACGTAAAACATCGTGCGTTTTGCGCTCGCATAGGGAATCACCTGCGGTAAATTATATTTGCGTACGCCATCTACTTCTTTTAGTAATAACTTTTCGTCATAAATTCCGCCAAATAGCGTCCCGTCCTGATAGAGCAGGAATTCGCCCATCATTGGTCGGCAGGTAATATTCTCAAAACCGTCTAGCTGCCCTAGTACGTAGTCTTTGAAGTCTTTACTTGTGCTCATATGGTCATTATAGCATATTGCGGAGGGCTGAGTACGGGTGGCTGTAAAGGTATTTTTTGATCACATATAGATAAGCATGTGCGGCTTTACGGAAGTTTTCGAGTTCGTCGCCTTCAAGTTTAAAATATTTGCCTGCAGCAACCTTTTTGTAGACTCCCGAGGTACGAATCTCGTAACGGATAGTTAATTGACGCTCGTGCTCAGTTTCGTCAACCCAATCCTCGTGCCAGATCCAAACGTTCTTCTGGTCGTGAAAGAATTCGCGGCGATGCCCCTCGGGAATTGCGCCAAAAAGCTGGCTGCCTAGTCGCGATTCGGCATTAATTAGGTCGGCGCGAGTCAGCTTCGCATTATTTCGCTTCCTAAAAATTGTCGATGGCATTGGCCGTATGGCGCTGGTTGATTTTTTAACCGTCGCTGTACTAATTATTCCTGGAATGTCTGTCTTTGGAACGAGTTTGACCGGCTTCGTCGCAGTTTTTGTAACTGGTTTAGCGTGTTGGTGGGGAATTTTCAAAGTTTGTTCAGTGATTTTTGCGCCTGCGCTAGTTGTTCCTACGTTTGTTGTAGCGGTTGAAGTCGCGCCTACTGCGTTTTTGCTAGCCTTCACCGCACTGGTGATGCTTTGAGTAGTGGCTCTTTTCGCAGCACGTTTCGAGTTACGGGTGGCTTTGCGCTCAGCCTTAGCGGCGCGTCGAGTGATCTTTTTTGCGGCAAGCTTAGCCTTTTCCTGCTCGACCAGTGTTTTTAGCTTAGAGTTTTTGGGCCCCTGAACAGTTGAAACTGTTTCTATTTTTGCTTTTTCGGACTTCTGTGGTGTCTCGACTGCTTTTTCCGACGAAACTTGTTCTAAAGTTTGCTTTTCAGCCAAGATTCTAGCCTGTTTTAAGCTTGCTTTATAATCTCTGATATGTTTTAGAGAGACGCACGGCATAGCTCAATCTCCTGAGCAACCGCCATCAACTCTTCGTAAATCCCAAGCGAATCCGCCGTGCCAAAATCGAAATTATTGGCCCGAGCGAATGAGGGAACCTCTGAAGTGGAATAGTTGTTTTGCATTGTTGGTAGTTTGCTCCGCTAAAGTTTCTATAGCCACACCCATATTTTCCGCGAGGTATTCCGCAATCGTGCGGATCATCGCTGGTGAGTTTATTGTACCACGGAACGGAGTTGGAGTCAAGAAGGGAGCATCGGTTTCTAGCAACATTTTTTCGAGCGGCGGTAAAGGTGGAGTCGTGTAGGTAGCTAGCCCGTTCACTCCGACGTAAAATCCTCGTTCAAGCACCTGCCTCAGGCACTTTTTCGATCCGGTAAAGCTATGTACGACACCTGTCACCTCTGGGAAATTGTCCAGTACCCCAAAAGCATCCTCGAATGCCTCACGGATGTGTAGCGAAACCGGTAAATTGTTATCTTTCGCAAGCTGTAACATCTGCTCAAAAAGTCGAATTTGTCGTTCGCGGTCATAACCCTCATAGTGGTAATCAAGTCCCACTTCGCCGATCGCCACTAATTTCTCGCGATTGCAACTTTTTGGCAAACTATCATCGCATTCCGCCTCGGTGTGTCCGCCCAAAAACTCCGGATGAATCCCATAAGTCCAAAATACATTCTCGTGTGTGTTGGCAAATTGCTCCGCGGCGGCCGAATCGCCTGGGTCGGTCCCAATTACGACGACCTGCTCGACGCCTTTTTCGCGCGCCTGCGCCAAAAAATCTTCCGCCTGTTCCGGCGTAAACCATTCCTGGTCGTGCAAATGGCAATGGGTATCAATCAGATAAGACATGGTACTTATTATAACACAAAAGCGCCAATATTGGCGCCTGCGAAAAACAAAAATGGAGCCTCGAACCGGGTTTGAACCGGTGACCTCATCCTTACCATGGATGCGCTCTACCTGCTGAGCTATCGAGGCGTCTGGAATCATTCTAGCACAAATTCTTTGCCCTGTGAAGAGTTATCCACCCTTGACATTTTTGGAAATGTGTGCTACAATGGTAGTATGTAGGTCTAAAATCCTGCATAATTGCTCCAATAGGAGCTAGATTCGGACATTTGGGTATGTCCGTGTATATTAAAGGAGGAATGCAAACCATGGCAAAGAAAAAAACCGAGTGGCCAGAAGACCTGTTTTACAACCTGATCCATTTCCCAGTTTATCGCAAAACCTTCCGCGGTTTTGTCCGGGCTGAGCTTGGCGAAGGTAAGATCCTGTCCTACACGCTCTTTAGCGCAGTAGCCATCGCTATCTCTGGCGTCCTGATATGGGCGGGCATTAGCTGCATCAACGAACGGTCCTATTTCTTGGGCGTTCTTGCCCTGGTGGTAGTGCTGGTCATGGCTTGGTTCATGCTGACGAGGTTTATCCCTGGTAAAACAATCAGCCTGAAAGAAGCAGTTTGTGCTGCGGACGACGAGGCCTACAAGGCTCAGCTGAAGTATGAGCGGGAAAACCCTGACAAGTACCGCTGAGTTTTTTCAGCCTCATACACCTCCACTGCTCTCGGGCGCCGTGATCTTGCGGCGCCCAATTTTTATCTCTAAAAATAGCCTTAGGATGTCGCGGTAGTTCTTTTAGTTGAAAAGACTATATGTTATAATTACAGAAATAGTTACGATTTTGTAAGGAGGGAACTTGAAAAAACCACAAACCGCACAGATGGCTGGTATCCTCGGGGTATTTTTAGGCTGGGCTGGTGCTCACGATTGGTACTTGGGACGTAAAAAGCCAGCAATCATCCATACTTCGTTGGCAGCCGGAAGTATCCTTTTGGCGATTATCGCTGGTTTAATTATCCAGAGCGTTCCTACTACGGCGCGTCTTTTGGGTCGAACGACGGCTGGCATGCAATGGGGGTCGGCTTTGACAATCCTGAGCTATCTGATTGCGGCTGGAAATACTATTTGGGGTATTGTTGAGGGGATTATTCTTCTGCAACGCGGGGAGAAGGCGCTCGTGCCAAAGTCGGCCCCAGCGACAGTCATGGTGAAGCCAACTGTAAATACTGTCCCAGAGAACTCTAATTTGACGCCTGCGACACCAGTGGATTTGGCTGATAATCAGCCAGTCACGCCTACTGTGCAACCGGCATCTACCGCAGCAGCATCGGTGGCAGCTCCGACCGTAGTTGCTCCAAAGCCGCCCAAAAAGCCTCTGAATCCGGCAACCAAGAAGAAAATCATCCTTTGGAGTTCGATTGGCGGCGGCGCTCTGGTGCTCGGGATTATTGCTTGGGTCGTAATTGCCATAGTAACGCGAGTGGACTACGGCGATACTTATCGGGTAGCTAACGAACTTCGTGCGAAGGTCAACAGTATTTATCAAGAATATGGGTGTGGTCGAGCAGTTGATTATGCTGATTCGACTTGGGTGAGTGAACGTACCTATAATTCTTATGTTTCTGACTGTAAAGAGGTGCTTGACGGGGTTGACGACATGGTGAAGAGACTCAGCGAAACTTCAGGTGTAAAGCGCAACGAGAAGATTTCGAACCAATTCAATAACTTTCAAGAGGCTTATCACGCCGCTATTCCAGACATCCATACAATTAATGAGAAACTCGACTTATATCAAGCCTGGCATACTTTCACTGTCAAGGTCGATGACCTGACCGCTAAAAGTACTGATGCGGAGTTTAAATCAGCGGCTGATATTTTAGCTAAAAGTGGCAATCCGACTATGGCGGCCTACGGTGAAGGCTGGCTCGAGCGTACCTTGGCTTATGCGCACGCCTACCAAGCTTATTGGGATGCTCCGTCTGACGCCGAAAACAAAACTCAACTCCGTAATGATATGAATAATAAACAATCCGAGCAACGTCTCTGGATTTCGGAAAATCGTCCAGATGTCGCGGAGCTAGTTGGCCTCGAATTCAATAATACTAGCAAAATGTATAATAGCTATCGCAACCTCTTCAGTACGATTGCTGACGCTTATGAAAGACACTATGACTTCGGCAGTGGTGATTGTACTGAACTTTTTGACGACGTTGTAATCTGCGAGTAATTTTTACATACCTCATCACCCCCTCCTACCTCTATGCTATAATATACCCATGGGAAGTGAGGTAAATGGTATCCTAGTTGCTGCGCACGAGCTCAAAACTCCGCTTAGTCTCATGCGTCAGCTTGCGCTTTCGCTCGAAGATACTGACGATAGCTCGACGCGTGCTCATATTCAGTCTCAAATTATTAGCGTTTCTGAGCGTGCTATGCGCCAAGTTAATGACCTTACGAAAATTGCTCGTCTCGAAGATGGTCTTTTCGAAATGGAGCCAGTTAGCGTGCGAGGTATTTGCGAATCAGTCTGGCGCGAACTTGAGCCACTTTTTGGCTACAAACACAAATCTCTCCACCCCGTTTATACTAATCGTTCACGGCTAGCTGTAGCTAACCCAGACTTGCTCTATAGTATTGTTTATAACTTCTGCGCTAACGCGATGCATTATTCGCACTCGGACACAGTCAGTGTACTGTCGGTTTCGGATGTATATGAAAAAGATACTGATGATGGTGCGCATACTAAATATAAAGACACCGATAATTCCCAAACAGGCGCCAGAAGAAATCTGCCTACAAAAAGAAATCCGAACCGGATTCGTATCGGCGTTCGTGATTTTGGTCCTGCGTTGCCGGCGCCGATCTGGCGTGAATTTCGACGGGGCTATCTTGATCGCCCGACCGCGATCGCCATGCGCCCAGGCAGTTCCGGGCTTGGCCTCTACATTGCCTCAGAGTTCGCCCGTCATATGCACGCCGAGATCGGCGCCATTCGTCATCGTGATGGTACTAGCTTTTTCATCGAACTGCCGATTTCTAGGCAAGCCAGTCTTTTTCGGCCGGATTGAGGTATGTGAATATGTCTAAAAAACCACGAGTTTTTATTATTGAAGATGAACCGATCATGGCGGAGTGTTTGGAACGTTCGGTCCGGCGCGCTGTGGGAGCGGAGATTCAGACTTTTCCGAACGCAATCTTTGCAATGTCTGCGCTGAATGAACATTTGCCGGATTTAATCTTACTTGATGTTTTGCTTGATGGACCAGACGGTTTCACTTTTTTGAATGAGTTAATCTCTTACCCAGATACCGCGCAGATCCCGATTATTATCGTCAGCTCGCTTGATTTAGG
>CANEKB010000041.1 GCA_947427985.1 uncultured Candidatus Saccharibacteria bacterium | reverse complement strand
CTCACTGTGAACCCCAGAAATCGTAAACCTTAACGCCATCAAAAAAGCACCGCCCATCTACGACGCTTTTCTAAAGCTTTACATTCTCTATACGCTACTGCCAGACCCAGAACCGCTTCCGCTCCCTGCCCCAGTACTAGGATCTTTCGGCTCTACTACAATTTCCACAGTTGCTGACTTACCATCGACCGTTGCTGTAATCGTTGTTTTTCCAACACTTACACCAGTTACTTTACCATCGGCGCTCACCGTTGCCACCCCTTCAATACTACTACTCCATACCACGTTTTTATTTGTCGCATTATCCGGGTTAATCTTAATCACTAAACTCAATACGTCACCAACCTTAATTGTGCCACCACCAGAAATACTCACACTATCTACTGGCACCGTCGCGGGTGGTTCTGGCTTCTCCTCTTCTTTTGCCTTCACGATAATTTTGCACGAGGCCGTAAAACCACCATCCACTGTTCTTACCGTAATCGTCGCTTCGCCCGCACTAACCGCCGTAATCTGCGCCTGTGTCGCACCGCTCACCATTACGACATCGCTATTACTACTGCTCCAAGTCACACCTTTATTCGCCGCATCATTTGGTGCTACATACGCTCTAAGTGCATAAGTCCCACCAATTTCCAATGTCATTTCACCCTGATTCAAGCTCACCCCGGTCACCGCTACCGGTGGCTTTTCTTCTTCTACCACCTTCGAACCAATCTTTACACAATCTAGCTCCTTACCACCCGAAAGCTCCGTGAGACAAATCGTCAAGCTTACATCACCCGGCTTCATACCTATTGCCCGATCATTCTCGATTTTCATCACGCTTTCATTGCTCGTCTTATACACCACGCGACACTCTGATGCGCTAAGATAGGCCATGTATGGCGTCAAATTCCGCGCTACGCCCACCTTTAACTCAGCAAAAGCTGGATCATCACGACGAATATAATCGCACTTAGCCGCCGGCGTAGTATTTGACGAACCATTCGAACCCTGTTGACCACCATTCGAATTATTGCTATTATTCTGATTCGGTGCCTCTTTCCAATGAGCTGTTAGGGTAATATCCTCATAAACCTCTTGCAAGAAATCAAACCGTTCATCACCTAGATACCACCCATCAAAGACATAACCCGCTTTCGTCGGAGTGATTGGTGCATTCAAAGTCTTACCTTTCGCGATATCAAACCCCTCAATCGCTGTACCCCCCTGCGTATCAAACCTTACTCGTACAATTTCCGTATCAGCTTTTGCGGACCACTTCGCCACCAAGATCATATCTTGCTCAACCGTATCATTCGCAAAATCAAACGGCACCCCATCATAAACCCAACCTTGGAAATCAAACCCTTCTTTTGTCGGATCAGCTGGTTTCGCTAAACTATTTCCGCACACCATTTCTGTACTATTGATATAGCTTCCGCCATTCGACTCAAATCTTACCACACAGCTTTCAACTGGTTTTCGTGAGAAGAACCAAATCCCTACAAACCCAACAATTGCTACTGCGAGAGCCACCCCTACGCCAATCAGCGCCGACTTGCCTTTCGTAAATCTCGGCTCGCCTTGGAACTCTGGTTCGTCGTTCTTCGCATTCTTCTTCTCGGCCAGTTTTTCCTCATCCAAAGCATAGTCATCTGCTTCTGCATCAACTTCCGTCAACTTAGCGCCCTTCGCACTGGTCTTCGACTTAATTGTACCGTCAATTACCATTCCTGAAACTGACTTTGCACCAGTTTTCGCCCCTGGTGCTGACCTTTTCGGCTGTACGGCTTCCTCCGATTTTTCTACAAGACTATCAGTCATTGGCTCATCGCCGCCCAAATCAACCACCTTGATGTCCGATTTCTTCGCGACACCATCAGTATTTTTCGCCGATTTAGTGCCTTTCTGAGCATTCTTCACCTTAGCGCTAGCCTTCTTAGCACCAGTTTTTGGAGCCACCGCTACTGCACGCGATGCCGTCGAAGCCAGCACTAGCTCGCTCCCCGGCTTCACCGTTGACTTTGATTTTTTCTTTGACGTAACTTCCAAGTCTTTATCTGCCACCCCCTCGGCAGCGTCTTCTTTCACAATAATCTTGCCCATTGCAACCATTATATCACGCCATTTTTGTAAATAAAAGTGCTCAAGCTTGCGATTTTTTACCATCAACTTTGCTTAAGCTTCCAAAACTCACCCTTTTATGCTAAAATATAAGTATGAAAAAGCTTCCTATCGTCGCCCTTATTGGCCAAACCAATGCCGGCAAATCTAGTCTCCTCAACCGTTTTGCTCGCAAAAACATCGCTATCGTCGCCCGCGAAGAGGGAACAACCCGCGATAATGTTATGGCGCGTATTGAGGATCGCTTTCTCCTAATCGATACTGCTGGTCTAAAAGACCCTGCTGATGATTTTGAAGCTGGTATCCAAGATCAAATTGCCGACGCTATCGATAGCGCCGACCTCATCCTCCTTGCGCTTGACAGCTCTAAGTATCCTGACGACAAGGATAAAAACATCGCCAAAAAAGCTCTCAAATCTCGCAAACCTGTCCTTCTCCTTTTGAATAAGTCCGATCTTGGCGAAAGTCTTCCGAACGAAGAATTTTTCCGTCTCGGAATCAAACCCGACCAGACTTTCCGCGTCTCCGCCACCACTGGCTGGGGAATCAAAGACCTCAAAACCGCCATAAACACAACCCTAAAAGCCAACAGGCCGATCAACACGATTTCGAGAGATACTAGAAGTAATCAACTCACTTCTCGGGAGGGTGCGGAGCTCGCTAGCGAGCATGCAGTGCGCGAAGCCCGTGAAGACGGGACTGAGCGACACGTCTCCCGAGAAGCTGGAGTGATTACTTCTGACCCTCTCAGAATCGCTTTAATTGGAAGGCCGAATGTTGGCAAAAGCTCCTTATTCAACTCCCTCGGCCAGAAACAGCAAGCTCTCGTTAGCTCCCGCCAGGGCACCACACGCGACGTCAACCGCGTCGAAGTCCGCTTTCATGGTCGCACTCTCGAAATTCTCGATACTGCCGGTCTGCGCAAGCCTGGCAAGCGCGAAGTTGGCATCGAAAAATTCTCCGCCCTGCGCACCCTCGCCGCCATCGAAGAAGCTAATATCTGCGCCCTCCTCGTTGACGCCACCGAACCCCATTCCAAGCTCGACCAATCTCTCGCCGGTCAAATCGTCGAAGCCGGCAAGGGAATTATCGTCGTTTTAACCAAGGCTGATCTTGTCGACGATACTGACCATATTCTCGACGAATTAGAACGCGATTTTAATTTCTTACCTTACGCTCCGGTTTTGATTACTAGCTCCGAGACTGGCCAAAATGTCACCAAACTTTTTGAACTCGCCACCGAAATCGACGCCACCCGCCATCTCGAAATCAAAACCTCCGAGCTTAACAAGATCTTGAACGAAGCTATCGTCGATCATATTCCGGCCGGCCTCAAAAACACCCGCCCAAAGCCAAAATACATCGTCCAAACCGACACCTGCCCCCCTTGGTTCGTGGTTCACGGTCGCGACCTCGGCCTGCTTCACTGGTCTTGGAAACGCTTCCTTGAACGCAAAATCCGCGAAAAATATCCTTTTGTCGGCACCCCAATTTTCTTCTCTTTCCGTAGCGATAACCGTGACAAAGACAACAAAACCGAAGCTTAAAGCGAACTTCTATTGACATTTTTACAAAAGTGTGCCACAATAGAGTCATATAGTCTCCCTTTACCTCATTCCCCTAAAACTATTGTTCTTTTTGAGAGGAGAAACATTATGAACAGAGCTAAGCGTATCATCCGCCGGCACGTTGCCGAAGATACCCTCTTCGATTGCATCATCTGGATATTCGCCCTTGTGGCCTTCACCGCCAGCACTATCCACACCTCCCTGAAGCTCGACTATAGCGACCTGGGCGGAGCTGGCTGGATTGCACCCGGCATCATAGCGTTTATCGACATTTTAGTCAGTGTGTGTATCATTATCAGAATCATTAGAAGCTTCCGCAGCTGGCTGAAAATACCCGAGCAAGCTACCACCTACGAGCATTTACTAACCGCCTCTGCATCCGAACTGGAAGCCAACATTGATAGGCTCGACTCAAGCAGGCGTAGAGCTAAACTCAACCTTTCCAACCTCTACATCCAAAGGTCTCGGCTCCAGAGTGAGTATGGAGGTAAGCTTGCCGTATTGGATGAGCAAATCGAAGCCCAACAAAAAGCCATCGCTGATGCCAAGTACGATTCCGAAATCAATCTGCTGAAACAGCTCATTCGTGCTCAGCGCAGGCCCCGCTTTTTCCATCGCAGGACTAATGTTTAATAATCATCTCAAGGCAACCCCCTAGCCATCCGGCCAGGGGGACATTTTTTGTCTAAAATCATTTTTCATGCTAAAATATATCTGCCCTAGCGCGACTCAGTACATTATTATTTCGAGGAGGAATTAAGCTTGAATCAAAAACTCCACTATGTCAAAGTTACCCCCGAGAACATCAGCCTCGCCCTCCAGATTCAGGGAATCGTCTGGCCAAAAAATCCGGTCGACCATGACTACCGACTCAAAGCTAACGGCGCTGACGAAGCCAATACTAGTTGGCTAGTCTATCGCCACGAAGGTTCATCCGACCCCAGCGAGCTCGTCGGCCTCACCGGCTTATATACCTACGATCCAGACGAAGTCGGCTACGACAACGGGGAATCAATCTGGATGGACTGGTTTAGTGTCCTGCCACGATATCGCGGACATGGCTTTGGTGAGCAGATTCTGCGTAGAACCATTTGCTATGCCAGCCAACTCGATCGCTTCAAATACTTTCGGCTCGATACTTCCGATTTTGATGGCCGTATCTCTACCAAGCTCTACGATAAGGTCATGCATCTGCGTGAGGATTATACCGCAGAGACCTACCCAGAAGGCTACCGCGGTCTCATCTATTCCTACAGTCTAGACGGCTCTCCAATTAAACGCTGGAATAACCGCTTACTTAACCTCGGACTTTATGGCTCACTCGAAGCCGACATCGTCTAGACTCGATTCATTTTTTGAGTGCGAATCGTTCAAACGCTAATCCCCCAGCCATTCCGGCCGGGGGATATTTTTGAGGAAACGTCATTCAGGGTACAGCAAAGGTTTTATAGTCTTCCAATTTCTTTAGCAGAAAGTCTTCCACCGTCATAATCGTGTCTTCTGCCCGGTGCAATACCAAAATCGGCTTTTGCTCTCGCTGCGCCGCCAGGCGACCTGCCTCACTTACCTCATCAATACAAATGATGCAATCTGGCTTTAAGAATAACCGCCGTTTCTTGCGCCCACGTGCCACGGTATACCGAGTCTTTACCGAAATCTGGCAATACGTTTTCTCGCGCTCTGCACAACTACAGAGATCATCCAAATCGTAAAGGTATTCTGGATATTCACTCAGATCTAGCCGCGTCCTTGCCGAAGAAGATGTATTAGCGTCTTTTGGGCTGATATAGCCGATCATGTTTTCTCGTACATTGCTGAAAAAACCTCTTAGAACTTCACCAGGATAATGCGACAGGTTCCGCTCAGTTAAGACCGAATACGATTGAAACGCCCGCGGCATCACATCATCTTTGGTCTCCACCCGCGCCAAAATCCGAAACTTCTGCTCAGCACAATACCAATCTGTAACACCCGATCTAATTTCGCTAAGTGGCGTCAGCCCAGCAACGATCGACCGACAAGCGTACTGCCGGCACGAATCATACAGATGCTCCAACCGATTGCGATTTAATGCTCCCGGATCCGGCTGTCGACATAATACTTTTTGCCAATACGAAGCCCGCCGAACCGAAATTACCATTGACGACGTGTTGATCTGTTTGGTAAAGTTATCCAATCTCGTCACTCCTCTCATAAAGTACAAAAACCAGGACAAAAACTACCCTATCTTTTCATCATATCATACATTACAAAAAAGTCAATAGCAATAGCATCCTGACAGTTCCTGCCCTAGCTACAACTATCTCTTCCCGCTCTCCTGAGCTTCCAAAATCTCTCTTACCTTCGCCGTATCGTGCGTCTCCATCAGCTCCGCCCTCAAGTCACTCGCCCCCGGAAAATCCCGCAGATAAATCTTGAAAAATCGTTTTAGCGGCTCGAAAGCCAAGCTCCGCACCTTTCCATCCATCCTCAATGCAAAGTCTGGATCCTCCCGCATCCGCTCCGCTTGCTTTGCACAATATTCTGCATCCTTCGCGTCAAAAAGTTCCAAATGATAATTCAGTAGCCCCATCAAATCTTCTCGCGTCGGCCCATATTCCGTAAAACAATACGGATTTTCAAACACACCCCGTCCAATCATAAATCCATCCACTTCCGGGTATTTCGCCGCCAATTCCTTCGCTTGCCTTAGGTCCTTGATATCTCCATTAATTACAAACTTCGTCGCTGGCGCAATTTCGTCTCGTAGCTTCGCGATCTCCGGGATCAGCTCATAATGTGCTGGCACCTTGCTCATTTCTTTGCGCGTCCTAAGATGCACCGTTAGTGCCGCCGGTTCCTCTCGCAGAACCACCGGCAACCACTCTCGAAATTCCTCGATATAAGTATACCCCAGTCGCGTCTTTACCGACACTGGCAACTTCGTCGCCTGCTTTGCCCGGCGAATACACTCTACCGCCAGCTCTGGCGTTTTAATCATTGCCGCTCCGCCGCCCGCTGCGTTCACATGTCGATCCGGACAACCCATATTTATGTCTAATCCCGCAAAACCGAGCCCTTCTAGTACTCCTGCTGTCTCTGCGAAATGCTCTGGATTTTTGCCCCAAATCTGTGCGATAATTGGCTCATCCGTCGCCACCACTTCTAGCCGCTCGAGAGCGTTATCACGCCCTCGCTCCGACGCATAGCTCGAAACATTCGTGAACTCCGTAAAAAACAGATCCGGTCGCCCCGCCTTCACTACCACCTGCCGAAAAACCGCGTCCGTCACCCCCTCCATCGGCGCCAACACCGTAAAACCCTTTGGCAGCTCCGCCCAGATATTTTTCACTTTCTCACTCATTTTTACTATTATCGCAAAAATCTTCAACCTTGTCAAATAACTTTACTTTTGCCGTTCTCTATGTTATAATACTACAAGCACTAAGCCCAACCGGGGTTTTCCGCCCCGGCTCGCACCTTAACTTCTGAGAATACCCAAAATAAACTATCGGGATACTAAACTACCAAATACTGAAAGGGGACTTTATCATGTTCTTCTATCGTAAACGTCAAGAAAATGCCCTCTATATCCAGCCCGGCAAGAGCTCCGAGCTCCTCCGCCAGCTCCACTTCGCTCCTCTGATCATTGACGAGCTCCAGTTCTCCCAGCCCCTGCTTTTACCTCACCAATCCTCAGTAATCGGCACACTTATCTAAAATTCCACCCTCACATTTAATCGCACTCCAAAACACAAAATCAAACCCGCCCCAGCCGACTTGCTCTATGAATGCCTTAGCCCCAAGCTGGTCGTCTATCCCAATACTCCGCGTCCGTTCGCTAAGAATCTCCGTCACCCCGATCTTCGCCACACCTGGCAACTCCACACCATCATCCTGCACGCCAAAGAGTTGAGGCTTCATTTTACCTATATCCCTAGCATCGACGATGCCGAACCTCTCCTGGCCACCCTAAGTTTCACTAATTCTGCCGGGTTCGAGAGTCTTTCCTGCCACGCTTTCGCCAGCTCTGTCGATGAACTCTATCATTGCTCCACTAAGGTCCTCGATACTTCCGCCAATACCGCCCTCCGCCACATTATTAGCGTAGAATATACCTACATTCATTACACCACCAAGAAACCCGCCGCTACATCCATAGTCCTTGATGCCTCGCGCTCAAACGCCCACCAGTCCATCGATACCCAGTATACGACCACCCTTGAGTATTCTCACGGATAAATCCGGCCGCGACTTCTTGTCGCGGCCTCTTTTTTTGTCAAACCTTACTTTAAAAGAATCGAATACTATCCAACGGATAAATCCGCATCGAGACTGGCCCAATCAAGCGACAGTAGGGAATCGTACCCAGCCCCGAACGAGAGTCGAATGAATGCGAACCTTCACGATTATCGCCCGCTACAAAAATCTCACCATTCGGAACAATCATATCTACTTCGCCCGACGAATACTCTTTCGGACCATTATTCTCGTCTACTCGCGTTTCATCATCCGGCGAAAAGCCATCTGGATGTTCGTCATTATAAACCGTCAAAACTCCGTCTTTCACCGTCACGCGCTCACCTGGAAAAGCAATTACACGCTTAATAATATATTGATCAACCATTCCTGCCGGCGCACCACAAGTAAGCGGTCCCGTCGCATCGCCATTCGCAAAAACTACAACCTGCCCACGCTTCGGTACATATTCTTTCCCCAAAAAATGCGCCCAAGTTACCGGCAATCTATTTACAATCACACGATCATCGTTATGCAACGTATTCGCCATGCTTGAACCCACTACATTGTAAGAACGAAAAACATAGGCATTCAGCCAAATTGTTCCTAAAATAATCGCCACCACGAACACCGCTAAGCTTATCAAATCCTTGACTAGCGGATGCTTCTTAAAAAAACTTGGCTTCACTTGCACTTGTTCCATTCCCCTATTCTACCATGAATCAAGCATTTTGGAAACTTTTTATATTTTTTATTTTTGGCATTTTTGTTATTGTTTTATGCCACTTCCTAACCCTTCTTCTGTCCTCCGGCCAGAAACTCCTACGTTTTCTCGGAAAAGCTAGTAGAACTATCTTTTTCGCTCAAAAACTTGTAGTTTCTATCTTTCTGACAGAAACTGCTGCGTTCCCTCAGAATAAAAAGTAAACTTTTCTTCATTCGGGAACTTGCAGTTTCATCCTCCCTTGATTACTCTATGGCTAGACAACGGAGGGGGAGAGGATGGAAACGGTGGCTATCCCACTCTGTAAAAGAATCTAGATCTTCAAAGGCAAAATAATATGCTC